>NZ_LZMK01000422.1:0-624 GCF_001665865.1 Nocardia sp. 852002-20019_SCH5090214
TGTTCTGGGCGAGCCCGGCGTGCCCGGAATGGACGGACGCGAAGGGACAGAAACGCTACTTCGACCAGAGCAACCAGTACCGGTTCGACGAGGAACTCGGCATCGTCGAGGATCCGGCGTCCGGGCGCAGCCGCGCGCTGGTCGAGCAGATTCCCCGGTATCTGCGTGCGATGGCCGCGCGCGGCAAGCCGGTGCTGGCCGGGGTGATGGAAAACGTCGTGCAGTGCTGGAAGTGGGACGACCGGCATCGGTGGCTGCGCGAGATCCAGGACCTCGGTTACGAGACCCGGGTCATCGCCCTGAATTCCGCGCACGTGCTGCCGCGCACCTGCCTGCCGGTGCCGCAGTCCCGCGACCGGCTCTACATCGCGTATTGGCTGAAATCGTTGGGGCGGCGGCCGGATTGGGACAAGTGGCTGCGCCCGAAGGCGTGGTGCGCGAGTTGCGAGCAGGTTGTGGACGCGATCCAGTCGTGGAAGAAGCCCGGCACGCAGATGGGCCGCTACGGCGTGCGTCACGGCCAGTATGTCTACCGGTGCCCGTCGAGGGCGTGCCGGTACGCGATCGCCGAGCCGATCACCACACCGGCGTCGGTGGCCATCGACTGGAGCCTGCCGCCCGGGG
>NZ_LZMK01000423.1:0-855 GCF_001665865.1 Nocardia sp. 852002-20019_SCH5090214
TACCTGCTTGCCTACTTCGACGCCACCTTCAGCCAGCCCGGCACCGACATTGCTCAAACGCTCGCCAGGCTCGCTCAGCCGGAGATGCTTCCTCACCCGTGAAGCACCCGCCGGTTACTCGCCGCCGAATGCGGCGCTGGTGGTGGCGGCGAAGTCGATTTGGCGTCGTGCGTTCGACAGTGTGCTGACCACGGAGGTGCCGACCGGGCCGATGCGGTCGTAGAGGGTGGCGCTGCCGATGGACACGCCCGCCGAGGCGATGGTGTTGTCGGCGCGTAGTCCGAGGTCGCAGCCGATCGGCAGACGCGAAAGCGCCACGGTCACATCGGCGTTGATGTAGCCGGCGCCTTCGGTGCCCCAATGACACACGTGGTTCGTGGAGTCACCCAGGATCGCGGCGCGCTGGAACCCAGTGATCGGTTCCCCGGCGACCAGTGGTGGCAGGTTCTGCCAGGAGATTTTGCGGTCGGCGTTTTGATTCGCCGCGAAATCCTCGGACCAGTCGCGATCGCCGCTCTTGAACAGCGGCGGCGTCCCGCCGGGCACAGCACTCTCCTGCGGCGGAACCGGCAGCGGTTCGTCTCGGCTCCAGAGCTGGCCAGGCGGTTCGGTCCCGGTGGTGAGGAAAACGGCTGTCGCCCTCACACGTTGCTGACCGTCTTGCGACAGTGCCGCGTCGGCAACAGTGATTCGAGATCCTCGACGGACCACCGTGCTGCGCAGATCGAACGCGGCGTTGTCGACCGGTTGATACAGGTCGACTGTGAGTCGAGCGGGGATGAAGCCCTCCGGGCAGTGGGTCTCGAGTTCCCGGGCGAGCATGCCGGCCACGGCTGTTCCGCTCAGTTTGGTCGG
>NZ_LZMK01000424.1:0-511 GCF_001665865.1 Nocardia sp. 852002-20019_SCH5090214
GCCGCCCCCACACCGGCTTTGGCCCGCGCGGACGGGACCAGCGTCTACGTCACCGCCGGATCCACCCTCTACACCTCGCCGCAGATCGTCGCCGCGGAGAAGAGGCTGATCGCCACCGCCGGCCTCGGCGGCGGCGCCACGATCCCACGCTCCGCGGTCCAGACCGCGGAGGTCGAGTTCGCCGCCAACAACGATGGGCGCGGCCTGAACACGGGCCAAGCCGAGATGGTGGAGGCCTTCGCCACCTCCGGCAAGAGGTTTCAGGTCGCGGTCGCCCCGGCCGGGACCGGGAAGACCACCGCGATGCGGGTGCTCGTCGACGCCTGGACCGGCCAAGGCCGCTACGTGCTGGGATTGGCGCCGACCGGATCGGCGGCCGCGCAGCTGCGCGACGACACCGGCGTTCCCACCGCTACCGTCGACATGCTCAACGTCCACATCGACCAATTCCTCGACGGCACCGCCGATACCGACACCATCCCGGAGTGGGTGGACCTGATCGGGCCGGGGT
>NZ_LZMK01000425.1:0-582 GCF_001665865.1 Nocardia sp. 852002-20019_SCH5090214
GCTGCCACCGAACAGCCGGGACGCGCTGGACTCCCACCGCACCTCGCCGAGGACCTCGACCTGTCGAAAGTCGGAATGTTCGGTCACTCGCTAGGCGGGTCGACAACCGTGCAAACGATGCACGACGACCACCGTGTCCGTGCCGGCGTCGATCTGGACGGCCCGATCCTGGGCTCTGTCGCCGCGGACGGTCTCGACCGGCCGCTGCTGATGCTGGCCAGCGACACCTCGCCCTGGTTCGGCAATCCGGGCTGGGAACCGCGCTGGGCAACCAACACCGGGGTGAAGATCCCCCTGCGCATCGCAGGAACCCAGCACATGTCGCTGTGCGACCAGCAGATCATCCTGCCGCAACTGACCACGGCCGGCCTGCTCGAGCCCGCCAAGAAGGCCGAAGCAGTCGGCACAATCGACACGGCCCGTTCGATCGACCTGCAACGGGCTTACCTGCTTGCCTACTTCGACGCCACCTTCAGCCAGCCTGGCACCGACATTGCTCAAACGCTCGCCAGGCTCGCTCAGCCGGAGATGCTTCCTCACCCGTGAAGCACCCGCCGGTTACTCGCCGCCGAATGCGGCGCT
>NZ_LZMK01000426.1:0-22761 GCF_001665865.1 Nocardia sp. 852002-20019_SCH5090214
GCGCGGCGGACATGCCATGGTGGAGGTGGTGCATTCGGTGAATCGACGTGGATCGGAGTCGGAGGGAAATGGTTGCGCAGTCGGTGGAGTCCGGGGTGCCCGCCCAGGTGGCCGGCATCAAACTCACCGAGCCCGCGTGGCTGTCGGAACGGATCGCCGATATGGGAATCTCCTGGGGCACAGGCAATTCCCGCGTGTCGGGCACGCTGTGGTGGTGTATGGCCGCCTCGGCGCTGGTCGATCCGATCACCGAGGCGTATGCGAGCGGCGCACCGGCGCCCGACCCCACGCTGGAACGGCTGCGCTGCGAGATCCGGCCCGACGGTGGCATCGAGCGGATCGTGCCCGACGCCGTGAGCGAGTCCGAAGCGGTCGGCGCGGCGCTGGGGGAGTCGCTGCGGCGCGTCATCCCGGTGGTGGCACGGGTGACCGGCGCCGGTCCGGCGGCGCTGTGGGCGATCGTCGCCGATGCGATCGGTAACCGGGCCATCGACGCGGGCGACCCCGAGGCGGGTGCGC
The DNA here is from genome assembly GCF_001665865.1 of Nocardia sp. 852002-20019_SCH5090214. Taxonomy (NCBI): domain Bacteria; kingdom Bacillati; phylum Actinomycetota; class Actinomycetes; order Mycobacteriales; family Nocardiaceae; genus Nocardia; species Nocardia sp. 852002-20019_SCH5090214. The sequence continues at coordinate 520 of NZ_LZMK01000426.1, forward strand.
GGCTGGCCGCCCAGGTCGGCGAACGGTTGCCCGCGCCGCGATTCACCGATGTCGAATCGCGCACGTTCGTGCGGCGGATCTCCTGCTGCCTGGTCTACGAGGTGCCCGGCTGCGGTACGTGCACCAGCTGTCCGAAAAGGCCCGCCGCCGAGCGCGAGCGGCTGCTCACCGAGCTGGCCCGGCGCGGATGAGCGGGTCGCGGCCGGTTCGCGGGCGGTCCATCGGCGCGCGACCGGTACTGTCCCGATAGCATTGGTCGCGCCGGTGACTTTTCTGTTCGTCGACCGGCCTGGACCGAGAATGCCGACATATTCAAGGAGAGCGCAGCCGTGACCACCTCAGCCCGCACAACCCTCGCCGCCCTCGTCCGGGTGCCGGCCGGGACGACGGCGGGCGCCGCGGTGCGCGAAGCGGGCCTGCCCACCAAGGGCCCCGACACCGTCGTCGTCGTGCGTGACGGCGAGGGCAACCTCAAGGATCTGTCCTGGGTGCCGGAGACCGACGTCGAGGTCGAGGCAGTGACCGCCGGCTCCGAGGACGGCCGCAGCGTCATCCGCCATTCGGCCGCCCACGTGCTGGCCCAGGCGGTGCAGCAGGAGTTCCCCGAGGCCAAGCTCGGCATCGGCCCGCCGATCAAGGACGGCTTCTACTACGACTTCCAGGTCGAGCGGCCGTTCACCCCGGAGGATCTGGCCAAGCTCGAATCCCGGATGAAGAAGATCGTCAAAGGCGCGCAACGGTTTTCGCGCCGGGTGGTCGAGGTCGACGAGGCTCGGGTGGAATTGGCCAAGGAGCCGTTCAAACTGGAGCTGATCAGCGACAAGTCGGGAATCGACGACCCGGAGATCATGGAGGTCGGCGGTAACGAGCTGACCATCTACGACAATCTCGACCCGCGCACCGGCGAGAAGGTGTGGGGCGACCTGTGCCGCGGCCCGCACATCCCGACCACCAAGTTCATTCCCGCGTTCAAGCTGACCCGCTCCTCGGCGGCCTACTGGCGTGGTGACCAGAACCGCGAGGATCTGCAGCGCATCTACGGCACCGCATGGGAGTCGCCGGAGGCGCTGGAGAACCATCTGCGCATCCTGGAAGAGGCCGAGAAGCGCGATCACCGCAAACTCGGCCTGGAATTGGATCTGTTCTCCTTCCCGGACGAACTGGGTTCGGGCCTGCCGGTGTTCCATCCCAAAGGCGGCATCATCCGCAAGGAACTCGAGGACTATTCCCGGCGCCGCCACATCGCCGCGGGCTACGAATTCGTCAACACCCCGCATATCACCAAGGGGCATCTGTTCGAGGTCTCCGGACACCTCGACTGGTACCGCGAGGGCATGTTCCCGGCGATGCACCTCGACGCCGAGTACAACGACGACGGCACCGTGCGCAAGCCCGGCCAGGATTATTACGTCAAGCCGATGAACTGCCCGATGCACAATCTGATCTTCCGCTCGCGCGGCCGGTCGTATCGGGAGCTGCCGCTACGGCTGTTCGAATTCGGGTCGGTGTATCGCTACGAGAAGTCCGGTGTCGTCCACGGGCTGACCCGGGTGCGCGGCATGACCCAGGACGACGCGCACATCTACTGCACCAAAGAGCAGATGCACGCCGAGCTGACCTCGACCCTGCAGTTCGTGCTGAGCCTGCTGCGTGACTACGGTCTCGACGATTTCTACCTGGAATTGTCGACGAAGGATCCGCAGAAGTTCGTGGGCTCGGACGAGTTGTGGGAGGAGGCCACCGACACGCTGCGCAAGGTCGCCACCGATTCGGGTCTGGACCTGGTCCCGGATCCGGGCGGCGCCGCGTTCTACGGCCCGAAGATCTCCGTGCAGGCCAAGGACGCGCTGGGCCGTACCTGGCAGATGTCGACCATTCAGCTCGATTTCAACCTGCCCGAGCGCTTCGGCCTCGAATACACCGCCTCCGACGGCACCAAGCAGCGTCCGGTGATGATCCACCGCGCCCTGTTCGGGTCCATCGAGCGATTCTTCGGCGTGCTCACCGAGCATTACGCGGGCGCCTTCCCGGCCTGGCTGGCGCCCGTGCAGGTGGTCGGCATCCCGGTCGCCGACGCGTTCGCCGAACACCTCGACTCCGTGGTGGAGGAACTGCGCGCGCACGGTGTGCGGGCCGAGGTCGACCGCAGCGACGACCGGATGCAGAAGAAGATCTTCAACCACACCGCGCAGAAGGTGCCGTTCATGCTGCTGGCCGGCGAGCGCGATGTGAACGCCGGTGCGGTGAGCTTCCGATTCCGCGACGGCACGCTGGTCAACGGCGTGCCGGTCGCCGATGCGGTGGCGACCGTCGTCGACTGGATCTCGCGGCGCGACAACGCCTCGCCGAGCGCGGAAGGATTCGAGGTCCGGACCGGTGGGGCGTGAGTGAGGGCATGGTGGAAGAGGCTGTGACGCAACAGGATCCGGGTCGGATCGTCGACACGGGAGCGGGGGACCCGGACCGGTTGCAGCGATTGTGGACCCCCTACCGGATGTCCTACATCACCGGCGCGGTCGCGGCGGATCGCGACACCCGGAGCGCGCCGGCCGAGGCCGACGCGCCCGCCGGTGCCGAGGAGAAGACCTCGGCCGGGCTGAAGCATCCGTTCACCGAGATCCCGAAGATGTCGGACGAGGACGGGCTGGTTATCGCGCGCGGTGAATGGGTGTTCGCGGTGCTCAACCTCTACCCGTACAACCCCGGCCACATGATGGTGGTGCCCTACCGGCGGGTGGCCGACCTCGAGGATCTCACCCCCGAGGAGAGCGCCGAACTGATGGCGTTCACCCAGCGGGCGATCCGGGTGATGAAGAAGGTGTCGCGGCCCGAGGGATTCAACGTCGGGCTGAATCTCGGCGGGGTGGCCGGTGGCTCGCTGGCCGACCACCTGCACCAGCACATCGTTCCCCGCTGGGGTGGGGACGCCAATTTCATCACCGTCGTCGGCGGGGTGAAGGTGATGCCGCAGTTGCTGCGGGAGACGCGGGCCCTGCTGGCCGGGGCGTGGCACGAGGCGAAGGAAGTCGAGTAGCGTGCTGAGCTTCTTCGGTCGGGAGACGTTCGCCAAGGCGACCGCGCCGCTGGGACGGGCGCTGGTGAGCACCGGGCTCACGCCCGACGCGATGACGCTGATCGGCACCACCGCCTCGATCGTCGCCGCGGTGACGCTGTTCCCGACCGATCACCTGTTCTGGGGAACGATGGTGATCTGGCTCTTCGTCATGTTCGACATGCTCGACGGGGCGATGGCCCGCGCCCGCGGCGGCGGCACGAAATACGGTGCGGTCCTCGACGCCACCTGCGACCGCGTCGCCGACGGCGCCATCTTCGGTGCGCTCGCGTGGTGGTCGGTGTATCACGAGCACAGCAAGCATCTGTTCGTGGCGACGCTGGTGGTCCTGGTGACCTCGCAGGTGATCTCCTATGCCAAGGCGCGCGCGGAGGCGAGCGGGCTGTCGGCCGACGGCGGGATCATCGAACGTCCCGACCGTCTGGTGATCGTGCTGGTCGGGGCCGGCCTCACCGGCATCGGTGGCTATTTCGACGTCGAGTGGCTCACCTATGCGGTGTATGTCGCGATGTACATCCTGGCGGTGCTGAGCATCGTCACCGTCTTCCAACGAGTCCTGGAGGTACGGAATTCGGCCGGGGCCCGCGACGTGATCGCGCCGGTGACCAAGGCCGACTCCGATTCGGCGAAATGAAGGTGGTACGGGCGTGACGCAGATGAGGGCGGCGCTGACCGACGGGGCCTATGCGGCCGGGTGGCGACTGGTGCGGGGGCTGCCGGAGCGCACCGCGCGTCGCTGGTTCGACTTCGGTGGTGATTGGGCGGCCCGGCGTGCGAACCGTGCCGCTCATCGCGGCCGGGGGCCGAATCAGTTGCGCCGCAATCTCGCCCGGGTGCTGGGTGTCGACCCGCTCGAGGTACCCGACGAGTTGATCCACGCGTCGATGCGCTCGTATGCCCGGTACTGGCGCGAGGCGTTCCGGCTGCCGACCCTCGACCATGCGGCACTGGCGGATTCGCCGCTGATGCCGTTTCCGGAGGGCTTGGAACATCTCGACGAGGCACTGGCGCAGGGGCGCGGCGTGATCTTCGTGCTGCCGCATTCGGGAAACTGGGATATGGCCGGGGTGTGGCTGGTGCAGCACTACGGCAGCTTCGCCACGGTCACCGAACGGCTGCGACCGGAATCGCTGTTCGAGCGCTTCGTGGCCTACCGGGAGAGCCTGGGGTTCGAGGTGTTCCCGCTGACCGGCGGGGAGCAGCCGCCGTTCCGGCAGCTCGCGCAACGGTTGCGCGACAACAAGGTGGTCTGCCTGATGGGCGAGCGCGATCTCACCGGCAAGGGCGTGCCGGTGGAGTTCTTCGGCGAACGCACCTGGATGCCGGCGGGCGCGGCGAAATTGGCCATCGAGACCGGCGCCGTGCTGATGCCGGTGCACGCCTGGTTCACGGTGGATGAGCAGGGCCGTGAGGGATGGGGGCTGAAAACCGAAGCGCCGCTGGATGTTTCGGAGGGTATCGCGGCGGCCACGCAGCAGCTGGCGAATCGCTTCGCGGCCAATATCGCCGAACACCCCGCCGACTGGCATATGTTGCAACCGCTGTGGGAGGGGGACCTGTCCCCCCAGCGCCTGGAGCGGATCGCGGCCGCGCAGGCCGTGCGCGGCGGTGAGCGGCCCGCCGGAGACGCGGTGTCATGAGAATCGGCATGGTCTGCCCGTACTCGTTCGACGTGCCGGGCGGAGTGCAGTCACATGTCGTGGAGCTGGCGCAGGTGCTGATCGAGCGCGGCCACAAGGTGAGTGTGCTGGCCCCGGCCTCCGACGACACCGAACTGCCGGAATTCGTCGTCTCGGCCGGGAAGGCGGTGGCGATTCCGTACAACGGTTCGGTGGCGCGGCTGTCGTTCGGGCCGACCGCCTACACCCGGCTGCGGCGCTGGATCGCCGACAGCGACTTCGAGGTCCTGCACGTCCACGAACCCAACGCCCCGAGCATCTCGATGCTGGCGCTGAAGGTGGCCGAGGGACCCATCGTGGCCACCTTCCACACCTCCACCACGAGGTCGCTGGTGCTGGCGACCTTCCAGGGCGTACTGCGGCCGTATCACGAGAAGATCAGCGGGCGAATCGCGGTCTCCGAGCTGGCGCGGCGCTGGCAGGTGGAGGCGCTGGGCAGCGACGCGGTCGAGATCCCGAACGGGGTCGACGTGCCGGCGTTCGCGAATGCGCCACTGCTGCAAGGGTATCCGCGCGCGGGCGGGACGGTGCTGTTCCTCGGTCGCTACGACGAGCCGCGCAAGGGGATGGCCGTGCTGCTGGGCGCACTGCCCACACTGGTGGCCCGGCATCCGGACGTGGAAATTCTGATCGTCGGCCGCGGGGACGAGGAACGCCTGCGCCGGGAGGCGGGCGAACACGCCGGACATCTGCGCTTTCTCGGTCAGGTCTCGGATGCGGAGAAGGCGTCGGCGATGCGCAGTGCCGATGTGTACTGCGCGCCGAACCTGGGCGGGGAGAGTTTCGGCATCGTGCTGGTGGAGGCGATGGCCGCCGGAACCGCCGTGGTCGCCAGCGAATTGGACGCCTTCCGCCGGGTGTTGCGCGACGGGACCGCGGGTGTGCTGGTGCCGGTAGGTGACTCCGCGGCGCTGGCCGAGGCGATCGACGGGCTGCTCACCGACCGCGCCCGCCGCGAGGATCTGGTGCGCACCGCGGACCAGGTTGTCGGCGAATACGATTGGCCGGTCGTGGCCGAACAGATTCTGCGGGTGTACGAGACGGTCACCGTCGGCGACGCCCGGGTGAGGACCGCTGGATGATCACCTTCTCCGCGACGACCATCCTGGTCCTCGCGCTGATCGCGGCGGTGATCATCGCCATCGGAGTGTGGGCCTACTCCACCGCCAATCGGCTCGACCGGCTGCACGTGCGCTCCGACCAGGCCCGCGACGCCCTGGAGTCCGCCTTGGCGCGACGCGCGGTGGTGGCCCGCACGGTCGCGATCTCGATGGCCGGGCCGATGTCGGAGTCCACGGCGGCGGAGCAGTCCAAACGGCTGATCGCATTGGCCGACCGCGCCGAACGCGCCGACTGGAACGATCGCGAAACCGCGGAGAACCAGCTCGCGGCCGCACTCTCCGCGGTCGACATCACCTCGTTGCGTCCGCAGCTGGTGGCCGAACTCGCCGACGCCGAGGCGCGGGTACTGATCGCGCGCCGCTTCCACAACGACGCCGTACGCGACACGCTGGCGCTGCGTACCCGGCGCCCGGTGCGGTTGCTGCACCTGGGCGGTACCGCGCCGCTGCCCACGTATTTCGAGATCGCGGAGCGCGTCACCCCGGCAGCGACCACCGGACTCGAGGTCGACACCGTGCGCACCTCGGCCCGGGTGGTGCTGCTCGACGACGAGGATCGCGTGCTGTTGATGCGCGGCCACGACCCCCAGACTCCCGATTCGCCGTTCTGGTTCACCGTCGGCGGCGGCATCGAACCGGGGGAGACGCTGCGCACCGCGGCGGTGCGCGAGGTCTGGGAGGAAACGGGCCTGGCGCTGGACTCCACGCTGCTGCGCGGCCCGATCTGGCGGCGGGTCGCGGTCTTCCCGTTCAACGGGGAGCTGATCCGCTCCGAGGAACTGTTCTTCGTCGCCCGGGTGCGCTGGTTCGACCCGAAGCCCGCGGATCCGAGCGTCTGGGAACGTCGCTGCGTCACCGCCTACCGCTGGTGCCTGCCGCCGGATATCGCCGAACTCGACCGGATCGGCGAAACGGTGTACCCGTACCACCTGGACAACCTGCTGGCCGAGGCGCTCGCCGCCGCCGGTTCCGAGATCGAGCCGGAGGTCCGGTCGATCCGCTGAGCCGCGGCGATTATTCGGGCCGCCTCATGCCGCGGCGTATCCGGTGAACGCGTCCGCGAGCACGACAACCATCCGGCCGCCCATCGCTTCCACCGTCGAGCGCAATCTGGGATCACCACTGGGCGGCAGCGACATCGACCATGCGGTCGAACCGTCGCCGGCGTCGATCGCGTGCACGGTTGCGCCGTCCGCGAGAACGAGGTGCCAACCGTCGGTGAGGCCGTCGCGCACCGTGTTCGCGAGCCGCGCCGGCTGCTGCCACACCTGGTGTCCGTCGGCGAGATCGAGGCCGATCAGCGCCGTCCCGTCGAGCGATCGGACGATCACCGTGTGATCCACTACTCCTTCGACCGCGCCCTGACGACCGGTGTGCTCGTCGAGGCCGATCTGTGGATTCGTCCACAGCACTCGCCCTGTCGTTCGGTCGTAGGCACTCTCGCCGGTGAGGATCGGCGGCGACGCGGTCGCGGTCGGATACCACTCGAGCAGGAAACTGGGGTTGCGGACCTCGGTGATCGAGTGGCCGTTGCGATCGAGAAGTGTGACTCGTCCCGCGCTCCAGCCGCGATCGATCACCTGCGTGGCGATGATCCCGCCGTCGAATACGGCGCCGACGGGCCCGGTGAACAGCGGGTCGCCGGTGCGCAGATCGTAGACGCGAACGCTGCCGTCGTGACCGTCCCGGAAGTAGTCCGGCGCATCGAGTCTCGGCCTGACCGCGTCTCCGGGAACCGGGGTCGGATACGTTCGGCGCCAGCTCGCCTCGATGTCGGAAACGGTTCCCCGGGTGACGACGGCGGTCATCCGGTCGGCGGTGCGGCCGGCGACGGAAACCACGCCGTCGCGCACCGCCACGTCCGTCACCTCGAAGTCCGTCGAGCGGTCCGTGGCTATCGCGCCGGTGGCGGCGTCGACGATCAGCACTCGGTGGGTGCCGCGGCAGGTCAGCTGGCCGTCGAAGACGCGCTCGTTACAGCTGAGGAGTTCACCGGCGTCGATCGTCCACCGCACCGCGCCGGTGTCCGGGTCGATGCCGTACAGCCGCACCGGTCCGGCTTTCGGTGCGGTGCCCGGCCCGGGCTCGCCGGGTACCGCGGTGGCCGCGACCATCATCGGCCCGGCGTCCATCGGCGAACCGTAGCCGTTGTAGTTGTCCAGGCTGTGCGGAAGTGCCAGCAGGACCGCGCCGGGCTCGTGCGACAGATCGGCAGCGCGTAACGTCCATCGCGGCACCGGGGCGGAGTCGAGCCGGCCGGAAATCCGGAACCGGCCACCGGCCGCGGGACCCGCCTGCGGCTGCTCCGGTGATCGGTTCACCCATACGACCGCTGCGACTCCCGCCACCACGGCCACGATCAGCACCGCGATCCAGATCCGGCGCGTGCCTCGACCGGTGAGCCAGTGTGCGGCCGCGTTCATCCGGCGGTCTCCTTCATCCGTCCAGCCGGCTCACGCACCGGCCCCACTGTGCGAAAGAGGCAAGGTATCAGCCTCTTTCGAGGTAGGCGACCGAGGACGTCCCAGCGCCGGTAATGCCGTAGCTCGAAAGCCCCTTCTCGTCGACGATCCCCGTCGTGGTCGGAGAAACTGTCACCGGCGGGCATCGGTCGGCGACGAGGACGTGCTGCCGCGTTCGGTGTGGATGACAACGCGCCGGAACGCCCGGAGGCCGGTGTCAGCGCGGCGCGATCGCACGGTTGCGAAGCGGTCACTCGGTCAGTGGTGGCCCGAGAGTTCCGTGGCGGATGCCAGTTCCTGGAGGGGAATGGTTGTGTCGGACCAGGTTTCGGGACCGTGGGTCGTTCGGGCGGCGATGAGGCTTCGGGCGGTGCGCAGGTCGGCGGGACGGCCCACGGCCGCCGCGGCGACCAGTCGACCCGCTCGCAGGGACAGTGCGACGAACTGCCCGGGGGTGTCGGTGGTGCGGACCACGACGTCGTCCTCGGTGTGCGGTCGCCCTGCGAATTGGATCGTGACGCCGTACTGCGTGGTCCAGCCCCAGGTGACCTCTTGCGCGGGGAGGGGTTGTCCGAGAACAGATTTCGCCACGGCGATCCCCTGTGACTGTGCACTGTTCCACTGTTCGGTGCGCCGGTGGACCCCGAATTCCGGATCGTAGACGGCGGCGGCGTCACCGGCGGCGAAGATATTCGGCGCCGAGGTCGTATAGGACTCGTCGACGAGGATCCCGTCCCCGACGGCGAGTCCGGCCTGACGGGCCACCTCGGTCTCCGGTTCCGCGCCGATCGCGACGAGCACCGCGGCAGCGGTCCACTGACGTCCGTCGACAGCGGTGGCCCGGATATCGCCGTCGTCACCGTCGATCCGGTCCAGTACGACCGCGTCGTGAATGTCGACGCCCTTGCCGGCGTGCAGGTTTCGGCAGTGCACGCCGATCGCCGCCGGGGCCACCCGCTCCAGCGGAGCGTCACCCGCGTGCACGATCGTCACCGCCGCCCCGAGTCCACGCGCCGTCGCGGCGGCCTCGCAGCCGACCAGGCCGCCGCCCACCACGAGCAGCGATCCACCGGTCACCACGGCCGCGCGCAACGCCTCGACATCCGCCGCGGTGCGCAGCGTGTAGGCGCCCGATTCGGGACCGGGCAGTTCTCGGGCGCGCGCGCCCGTGGCGAGCACCAAGGCGTCGTAGCCGAGGGTTTCGCCGGTGCCCAGATGTAGCCGGTCGCGGTCGACGTCGATGCCCGCGACCGGGGTCCCCGGGCGCACCTCGATGCCGAGTTCGCGCCACGATTCCGCGGATTCGAGCAGGAGCCGGCGTTCGTTCGCGGTACCGGCGAGCAATTCCTTGGAGACCATCGGGCGGCGGTAGGGCAGCCGGTCCTCCGCGCCGAGCAGCACGATCTCACCGGTGTAGCCCTCGGTGCGCAGAGTGCGGGCGGCGGTGGCGCCCGCGACCCCCGCACCCACGACGACGATGCGTCCGGTCATGCGCGACTGACCTCGACCATCTCGAAATCCGCCTTGGCCGCACCGCAGTCGGGGCAGGACCAGTCCTCGGGAATGTCGTCCCAGCGGGTGCCCGGCGCGATGCCGTCTTCTGGCCAGCCGAGCGCCTCGTCGTATTCGAATCCGCATTGCAGGCAACGGAACAGCTTGTAGTCGCTCATATCAGGCGCCTTTCGTGAGGGTCGGATCGTGGCTCGCGAGATCGAAATCGACCTTCTCCCGCACGCCGCAGTCGGGGCAGCACCAGTCGTCGGGTATCGCCGACCACGCGGTGCCGGGCGGAAAGCCCTCGCGAGGTGCGCCCTCGCTTTCGTCGTACACGTAATCGCAGACGGGGCAACGGAATCGGGACATCAGGCGACCCCGTACTTCGCGAAGACCCGATCGCGCTTGCGGGGCTGGATGTTGACGCGGGTGATGTCACCGCCGTAGTGCGCGAGCACCCGCTTGTCCATCACGCGGCGCCACACCGGCGGGAAATAGGCGACGGTGATCATGCTGGCGTAGCCGCTGGGCAGATTCGGCGCGCCGTCCATACTGCGCAAGGTCTGATAGCGCCGGGTGGGGTTGGCGTGATGGTCGCTGTGGCGCTGCAGGTGGTAGAGGAAGATATTGGTGACGATGTGGTCGGAGTTCCAGCTGTGCTCCGGCGTGCAGCGTTCGTAGCGTCCGGCCGCTGTGCGCTGCCGCAGCAGGCCGTAGTGCTCGAGATAGTTGACCGTCTCCAGCAGCGAGAAGCCGTACACCGCCTGCAGCACCAGGAACGGCAGCACTCCGGGGCCGAAGATCGCGGCCAGCGCGCCCCACAGCACCACCGACATCAGCCAGGCGTTGAGCACGTCGTTGTGAATCGTCCACGGCCGCTTGCCCATCCGCTGCAGGCGCGTCTTCTCGAGCGACCAGGACGAGCGCAGGCTGCCCCACACACTGCGCGGCAGGAAGGTCCAGAACGATTCGCCGAACCGGGAACTGGCCGGATCCTCCGGTGTCGCCACCCGTACGTGGTGGCCGCGGTTGTGCTCGATGTAGAAGTGGCCGTAGAACGTCTGCGCCAGCGTGATCTTCGACAGCCAGCGCTCCAATTCGTCCTTCTTGTGGCCGAGTTCGTGCGCGGTGTTGATGCCGACACCGCCCATGGTGCCGATGCTGAAGGCCAGGCCGATCTTCGACACCAGGCTCAGCCCGCCGTCGACACCCAGCCAGGACAGATCGGCCGCACTCCACAGATAGCAGGCGAACACCAGGCTGAGCAGCTGGAACGGGATATAGGCGTAGACGCACCAGCGGTAGTAGCGGTCGTTTTCGAGCTGTTCCATCACCTCGTCGGGCGGATTCTGCCCGTCGGGCCCGAAGAAGCGATCCAGGATCGGCAGCAGGACGTACACCAGTAGCGGACCGATCCACCACCACACCGGCGCCGCGTGGTGCCAGCCCAGCTGGTTGAACAGCCACACCAGGCCGGTGGCGAGCAGGACCGCGGTCGGCGGGACGAGGCCGAACAGCCAGAGATGGCGTTTGCGGTCGCGCCACTGCGGCGGCGCGGTCCGGGCCGGATCGCCGATTCGGGATGTGGTCACGGAGTTCTCCTCACGAACGGTACGCGGACTGCGCGCCGGAACGGTGCGCCCGGCATACGGGCTGCGTGGACGAGGTCGGGGCCGGAGCGCGACCCGTTCACCTCGGCATATTTACACTTTCTGAAGAAGTGTTCTCATTGAATACAGATGCGGAGAGATTGTCAATAGTCGAACAGTTTCGTGGACCGTGTACGATCATGGACGTGGCTACCGCGCCGAACTTCCAGTCCGATATGCGCCGACTTCTGCGCGAGCGCGTCATCGAGACCGCTCGTGGCCTGGTCTGTACCGAGGGCTGGGGCGCGGTGAACATGTCGCGGGTCGCCAAGGAGGTCGGTGTCAGCCGGCCGGTGCTGTACAAGGAGATCGGCACCAAACAGGACCTCGCCGATGTGGTGATCGCGAACGAGGTGGACGTCTTCCTGGTCGGGATCGCCGAGAAGCTGGCGGCCCACCCGGACGATGTGATCGCCGGCCTGATCGCGGCCGTGGAGTTCACCCTGCGCAGCGGCGCGGACAATATGCTGCTGAAGGCGGTGCTGTCGGGCCGCTCGGCGCCGGATACCGCACTGCTCCCGGCGCTGATGACCGAACCGGAACCGGTGCTCGGCCGGGCGATCGCCGCGGTGACCGCGACGGTTCGCGCGCAATACGATCTGGCGTCGGTGGGCGACGAGGAACTGGGATCGGTCGCCGAAACCGTTGTGCGCCTTGCTCTCAGTCATCTGTTCCAGCCGACCGGGCCGGTCGAACGGGCGCTGGAGCAGATCCGGGTCGTCGCCGTCGGACTGTTCGAGCCACTGCTGGCCGACGCGTGACGATTCGAGCCTGACGATTCGACGGTGGGAGACGTTGGCTGTCAACGCATTTCGTCGGAAATCCGCCGATCTCGCCGATACCCGGCCGTTGCCGCTGTGTGACAGGTCACCATCGGTTAGGGTCGAAACCGGTTTGCCGCACACCGAATCCGGCGAACCGGTGTGTGGAGGTGAGGTACCGAATGCATATGTCCTATCTGCTGTACGACTTCCTGCTGCCGTATATCGGCGAGCAGGCCGCGACGTACTGGGCGCAGCTGTTCGTCGTCGACCCGATCTGACGAACAGGTGGCGCCGGCCTGCGGTTACGGTCGTCCGGCGCCACGGGTACCCGCTCTCGGCGCGCCCGTAGCGACGCCGTAGCGGCCGCCTGCCGGGCGTGTGATTCCGGCCGGGGGCCGCGGACCAGTCCAGTGCTCTCGGACTGGCTATCTAGTGGCCTGATCGGGGCGCCTAGAATCGTGGAGGTTCGCATCGCAGCGATGCCTCCTCGAACGAATCCCCGATAATCAGGAGTTTGCCCGTGACAACGCCCGACACCACCTCGACGACCGGCACCGCCCGCGTGAAGCGCGGCATGGCCGAGATGCTCAAGGGCGGGGTGATCATGGACGTCGTCACCGCCGATCAGGCCAAGATCGCCGAGGATGCCGGCGCGGTCGCGGTGATGGCGCTCGAGCGGGTTCCCGCCGACATCCGCGCCCAGGGCGGTGTCGCGCGGATGAGCGACCCGGACCTGATCGACGGCATCGTCAACGCCGTCTCCATCCCGGTCATGGCCAAGGCGCGCATCGGCCACTTCGTCGAGGCGCAGATCCTGCAGAGCCTCGGCGTCGACTACATCGACGAGTCGGAGGTGCTGACACCGGCCGACTACGCCAACCACATCGACAAGTGGCAGTTCACCGTGCCGTTCGTCTGTGGCGCCACCAATCTGGGCGAGGCGCTGCGCCGCATCACCGAGGGCGCGGCCATGATCCGCTCCAAGGGTGAGGCCGGCACCGGCGACGTATCCAACGCGACCACCCACATGCGCAAGATCCGGGCCGAGATCCGCCACCTGCAGTCGCTGCCCGAGGACGAGCTGTTCGTGGCCGCCAAGGAACTGCAGGCGCCCTATGAGCTGGTCCGTGAGATCGCCGAGACCGGCAAGCTGCCCGTGGTGCTGTTCACCGCCGGTGGTATCGCCACCCCCGCCGACGCCGCGATGATGATGCAGCTGGGCGCCGAGGGCGTCTTCGTCGGCTCCGGCATCTTCAAGTCCGGCAACCCGGCCGAGCGTGCCGCCGCCATCGTCAAGGCCACCACCTTCTACGACGACCCCGATGTGCTCGCGAAGGTGTCGCGCGGCCTCGGTGAGGCCATGGTCGGCATCAACGTCGAGGAGATTCCGGAGCCGCACCGCCTCGCCGAGCGCGGCTGGTAATTCGGTCGGAAGACTTTCCGAGACAACGGCTTTCGCCGGGTCGTCCGGTACGGACGGCCCGGCTTCGTCGTACAGGCGTGATCGCGCCGCAACCCGGAGACCGTCCCGGAGTGTGCGGTCGGCGCCTCACCTGTCCTGCGCGATCGCCCCGATCCGATCCCGCGCCGCGAACTTCGCGATCGCGGCGGCTGTGACCGGGGTGAAGAAGTTGACCAGGTTGCCGTCCGGGTCGCGGACCAGCAACGACCGGTTGCCCCACGGCATCGTCGTGGGTTCGGCGACGATCTCGGTGCCGGCACCGGACAGCTCGCGATGGACGCGGTCCACATCGGCGACGAGGAATTCGGTGATCACACTGCGGTTGGCGCCCGGAGCGGCGGAATCCGGTGCGAACAGGGCCACCGTGCGCGTGCTCGCGATCGCGAGGGTGGCGGTGGCGGTCTCGAGCTCGGCGAAATCCTCGGTCGCCCACTGCGCCCGGACGCCGGTCGCGCGCTCGTAGAACGCGACCAGACGCGCGACGTCGCCGGTGATGATGCGGATGGAGACGAAATCCATGACTGTTTCCTTGCTGTTGAGAGGCGTTTTCCGCAGCGTAGGAGAAATAGTGGACACAATCGGTCCGGTATCGGAACTAGAGTTGTCCGCATGGCTCGACCCACCGGCCGCGTGCTGATCCTGCTGGAACTCCTGCAGTCCGGCGGTACCCGCACGGTGGCCGAGCTCGCCGACCGGCTGGGCGTCGAGGGACGCACCGTCCGGCGTTATGTGGACCATCTGATCGACCTCGACATTCCGGTGGAGTCCGCGCGCGGCCGCTACGGCGGCTATCGCCTCGCCGCCGGATACCGGCTGCCGCCACTCATGTTCAGCGACGACGAGGCCCTGGCCGTGCTACTCGGTCTGCTCGCCGGCCGCCGGAACGGCTGGGCCCCAACGGATGTCACCGCGAGCGAGACGGCCGCCGCCAAGATTCGTCGCGTCCTGCCCGCGTCCCTGACCCGGCGATTGGACACACTGCTGGAATCGTTCGACGTCACCGAGCAGCCGGACGCAGCGGCCCCGGCGCAGGCCGCGGTTCTGCTCGCGATCGCCGATGCGGTACGCCACCGCCGGCCCGTCACCATCCGCTATACCGATCGGCACGGCCGCGGAAGCGAACGCGTCCTGCATGCCTACGGCCTCGTCGCTCACGCCGGGCGGTGGTACGTGACGGGCACGGATCCCCGGCTCGGCGAAGACCGCACCTTCCGCCTGGATCGCGTCACCGATGTGCGAACGCTGCCCGGCTCGTTCGACCCACCCGCCGGATTCGACGCCGCACAGCATCTCGTCTCCGGCTTCGCCGCCGCCGACTACCGATACGACATCGGCCTGCGAATCTTCGGCACCACCGAGCAGATCCGCGCCCATCTGCCCGCGACCGTCGCGACCGTGGCCCCCGCCGACGACGAGGAGGCGCCGCAACGCTGGTGGCGCGTCGACGTGCGGGCCGAGCGCCTCGAGTGGCTGCCGCCGGTGCTGGCGGCGCTGGATCGCCCGTTCGTCATCGACCGGCCCGAGGAGTTGCGCGACCGCGTCCGGGCCCTCGCCGATCGGCTCGCCGCCTCCGCCCGCCGAACCTGATCGCCCCTTCGCACCGGTGCGGCCGGTCCCTGCCGAGCGAATGAGCTTCCCGCTACTGTCTTTCGGGCACTGTGCGATCCTTCGCACCGATCAACGAGACGAGACAGGGGTCCACATCCGATGGTTGGGTCAGGGACTGTGGGCCGGGACCTCGATCTGGCGGCGGTGCGGGCGTTCGTCGCCGCGGCCGAGGAGCGGCAGTTCAGTCTCGCCGCCGTGGTTCTCGGCATCAGTCAGCAGGCGGTGTCGAAGCGGATCGCGAAGCTGGAGGACCAGCTCGGGACGGCGCTGTTCGACCGCGTCCCCGCCGGAATCGTGCCGACCGCCGCCGGTGCGCGGCTGCTGCCGCATGCGCGAGCGCTGCTGGCGGTGGCCGAAACCGCGGTGGCGGCGGTCTGTGAGATGCCGCGTCCGCTGCGTGTCGCGGTGCAGGGCGAGCGCCAGGGCGCGACCGAGCAGATGCGGTTCTACCTCGACCGCAACCCCGGCGCCGAGACCGAGATCGTGATCTCGAACGTCTTCGTCACGTCGCGGGACATGGTGGTGCACGGCCGCGCCGACGCCGCCTTCGCGCGCCCCTCGGGCGGCCCCCGCCCGCTGCCGCCCGATATCGCGGCCGTCCCCGCCTATGTCGATCCGGCGCATCTGCTCGTCGGCAGGGACCATCCGCTGGCCGTGCGCTCGGCGGTGCCGCTCGCCGAGCTCGCCGCGTACACGGTGTGGATTCCGGGTGCCGGGGTGGCATCGGAATGGGCCGACTTCTATCGCGAACTGAGTGAATTCTGCGGTGTCACCATCGATACGACACCGCGCGACCGCACCCGGTTCCCCGGGCCCGACGGTATCGAAGCCATGCTCGCACGCATCGCGGACTCCGACACCCTGGCCACCGTCAGCAGCGATCACTTCCGCAATCCGTGGCATCCGCACATCCGTCGGGTGCCGATCGTCGACCCGACACCGGCCTATCCGCATGCGCTGCTGTGGTCGACGTCCAACACCCATCCGGGGCTACCGCACCTGATCGAGCATTTCCGCACGACCTACAACCGCGACATCGCCGCCGGCTGCTGGCTGCCCGCCGCCGACCGCGAGCGGTTCGCGGGCTGATCGCCGCGAATCCCGCTGCGCCCCTGCGCCTTCGGTTCGGGATCGACGCCGATCAGGAACCGGTGCGCACCGCCGGGCGGTCCGGATGATCCCAGCGCACGTCGAAGGTGGGCATGTCGTCGTGCTCGCGATCGTGGCGCAGCAGCGCGGGCACGGTCCACCGGTCCGCGGGGTCGGTTCGGCGCAGCAGCGCAGATTCCGACATCTGCAGCCGCACGGTGACATCGAAATCCAAACCCCGGCCGAGCAACATCGGCCCCGCGACCACCAGGACGAGACCCGGTTCGGCGGGCTGCATGCGCGCCCGAGCGGACCGATCCTCGACTTCGTCCCACAGCGCGGGCAGCCACCGCCCGCGCCCGCGTACCGCTTCCAGCACTTCACGATCCAGGGCGGCGTAGTCGAACCAGGCTGTGCGATAGGTCATCTCGTCGCGCCCGAACTCCAGCCGCAGCGATGCCGGGCGCACGAAGTCGTGCAACCACACCCGCTCGGCCGGCCGCCCCCGCGTGCGGATCCGCTCGACGATCCGGTCCGCCGGTTGTCGCGGGTGCGCACCGTCGGCGCCGTCGACGGCCACCACGACCGGCCCCGGCAGGGCGAGAGCGACCGCGGCGACCCGCTCGACCAGCCCGTCCACGGCGATCGGTTCGTATGCGGGCATCCGCCTATCATGCCCGCCCCCGCGCGGATCCCGGAGAGTCGCCCGGCGACCGGGTTTGCCATCACATAGCCTGAGCGGGTCGATTTCGGGCACGGCGGTACCCGCGAGGCGATCGAACACCCTCCGCGGACCCCACCGGCGCCGCTGTTCGACGGTTGTCGTGAACTCGAGGAGGTCGTGGTCCGTGGCGGTGCTGGTCCCGCGTGAACGTCCGAGGCGGTGGTCGCTCGACGACATCGTCGTCACCGATCCGCCGATCATCCGGCGGGCGATCGGCGCCGCGAGTATCGGCAACATCACCGAGTGGTACGACTTCGGCGTCTACGCGTATTTCGAGCCGACCATCAAGGACGTGTTCTTTTCCCATCTCGGGGACACCGCCGGCACGATCGCCACCTTCGGCCTGTTCGCGGTGGCGTTCCTCGTCCGCCCGTTCGGCGGCATGTTCTTCGGACCGCTGGCCGACCGCGTCGGCCGCAACAAGGTGCTCGCCACCACGATGATCCTGATGGCGGCCGGCACGTTCGCCATCGGCTGTATCCCGGATCAGGACACGATCGGGATCTGGGCGCCGATGTTGTTGCTGGGCGCGCGGTTGCTGCAGGGTTTCTCGACCGGTGGCGAATACGGCAACGCGATGACCTTCATCGCCGAATACGCACCCGACCGGCGGCGCGGATTCCTCGGCAGCTGGCTGGAATTCGGCACCTTCACCGGATATCTGCTGGGCGCCTTGGTGGTCACGCTCGCCGACGCCACCCTCACCGACGAGCAGCTGCTGTCGTGGGGCTGGCGGCTGCCGTTCTTCGTCGCGCTGCCGCTGGGTGTGGTCGGCGTCTATCTGCGGATGCGGCTGGCCGACACCCCGGCCTTCGCCGCCCTGGAGAAGGAATCCGAGGAGCGGGAGAAGGCGAACAAGACCGGCGAGGAGGCGAAGATCCTGGCCCGGCTGTGGCCGTACGTGCTGGTCTGCATGGGCCTGGTGGTCGTCTGGAATGTCACCAACTACATGCTCACCTCCTATATGCCGACCTACGTCACCTCGACCGTGCCCGACAGCACCGGCGGCGGCGTGTCCTCCTCGGCGTCGCAGTGGCTGCAGATCGCGGTGATGACCATCGCGCTGCTGACCATCCCGGTGATCGGCCTGATCTCGGACCGGGTCGGGCGCAAACCGATCATCTGGGCCGGCATCGTCGCGTTGCTGGTGCTGGCGTTTCCGATGGTCCTGCTGGTGCGCACCGACAACGCCTTCGCCGTGTTCCTGGGCCTGCTCATGATGGGCCTGACCCTCATCTGCTTCAGCGCGACCATGCCGTCCACCCTGCCGTCGCTGTTCCCGACGAAGGTCCGCGGCGCGGGGCTGTCGGTGTCGTTCAACGTGGCGGTCTCGCTGTTCGCCGGCACCACATCGGTGGTGGTCGGCGCGCTCGTGGGCGCGACCGGCGATCTGAACTGGCCGGCGTACTACCTGATCATCGCGGGGCTGGTGGGTGCGGTCTCGGTGTACTTCCTGCAGGAGCCCAACGGCCGGCACATGTGGGGCTCGGCGCCGGCCGCGCGGTCCGCGGAGGAGGCGAGGGAACTGATCGGATCGCAGGGGGAGCGGGCGTCGTGAGCGGTGTCACGGCGGAGAGTCGCGCGCCGGGGCGGGTTCGCCATCGCTTAGCCTGAGCGGGGCACGTGGCGGAAGGACGGTACATGGCGACGATCGAAGAGGCACTGGAGATCGAGCGGCTCGAGCGGGACATCTTCCGCGGCGCGATCACCAAGTCCCAGCTGGCGCGCACATTCGGCGGTCAGGTTGCCGGGCAGGCGCTGGTCTCGGCCGTACGCACCGTGGAACCGCGCTTCGAGGTGCATTCGCTGCACGGATACTTCCTGCGCCCCGGCAATCCCGCCGAGCAGACCGTGTATCTGGTGGAACGCATTCGCGACGGGCGCTCGTTCTGCACCCGACGCGTCACCGGCGTCCAGGACGGCGAGGCGATCTTCACCATGTCGGCGTCCTTCCATGTCGGCGACGAGGGTCCCGAACATCAGGACCGGATGCCGGAAGTTCCGCTGCCGCAGGACATTCCGGACGAACGCGCGTCGATGAGCCCGGAGCGGCTGTGGCTCATGCGCGAATGGGAGCACTGGGACATCCGGCTGGTGCCACAGGAAGAGGTGGTCCGGCGCGACGGCCTGGCCTCCCAGCAGCAGGTCTGGTTCCGCTACCGGCACCCGCTGCCCGACGACCCGCTGTTCCACGTCTGCACCCTCGCCTACATGAGCGATATGACCCTGCTCGGTTCGTCGAAGGTCACCCACCGCGACGAACCGACCCAGGACGCGTCGCTCGACCACGCGATGTGGTTCCTGCGCCCCTTCCGCGCCGACGAATGGCTGCTCTACGACCAGAATTCCCCGTCCGCGGGCTACGGCCGCGCGCTCACCAGCGGGCGGATCTTCAACCAGCGCGGACAGTTCGTCGCCCAGGTCGTGCAGGAAGGGCTCATCCGCAAACTGCGGCGGTAGGTGAGCGGCGCCACAACGGCGGTGGCCGCGGGCCGCGTCCGCGCCGCGCGACTCGTATGCTCGTGCCGTGAAACCGACCATTGGCGTGCTGGCTCTGCAGGGTGACGTGCGGGAGCACTTCCACGCGCTGGCCGCGTGCGATGCCGAACCGGTGAGTGTGCGACGGGAATCGGAACTCGAGTCCGTCGACGCGCTCGTGCTGCCGGGCGGCGAATCCACCGCGATCAGCAAACTGCTCGAGGTCTTCGGGTTGCTGGAACCGCTGCGGGCGCGGCTGCGCGCGGGCATGCCGGCCTTCGGTTCGTGTGCCGGGATGATCCTGCTGGCGTCGGAGGTGCTCGACACCCGTCCCGACGCGCAGTCGCTGTCGGGCATCGATATGACGGTGCGGCGCAACGCCTTCGGACGTCAGGTCGATTCGTTCGAAACCGATCTCGACTTCACGGGACTCGACGAGCCCATCCGCGCGGTGTTCATCCGGGCGCCCTGGGTGGAACGAGTCGGCGACGGCGTCGAGGTCCTGGCCCGGGTTCCGCACCGGCCGCGGCCGGGGACCGTGGTCGCCGAGGGCCCGTCGGTGGGCGACCCGCAGGAGGCGGCGGGCCGGATCGTGGCGGTCCGGCAGGGCTCGGTCATCGCGACCTCGTTCCATCCCGAGGTGACCGGCGATCTGCGCGTGCATCGCCTGTTCGTCGACTCGGTCCGGGCCGCGGTGGCCGCCGGTACCTGACCGTTCGCCGCGCACCCCGGCCGGGCGATGGCGGACCGGGCAGTAGACTGCACAGCGATCGCCGGAACGCAGATCGCGAATCTGCCCGGGCCTCGAGCACACCGACCTGAAGGAAGTAGGGAATGAGCGGCCACTCCAAATGGGCCACCACCAAGCACAAGAAGGCCGTGATCGATGCCAAGCGCGGCAAGATGTTCGCGAAACTGATCAAGAACATCGAGGTCGCGGCGCGCACCGGCGGTGGTGATCCTGGCGGAAACCCGACTCTCTACGACGCCATCCAGAAGGCGAAGAAGTCGTCGGTTCCCAACGACAACATCGAACGCGCCCGCAAGCGCGGCGGTGGTGAAGAGGCCGGCGGCGCCGACTGGCAGACCATCATGTACGAGGGCTACGGGCCCAATGGTGTTGCGGTGCTGATCGAATGCCTCACCGACAACCGTAATCGCGCCGCCGGTGAGGTGCGCGTGGCCATGACTCGCAACGGTGGCAATATGGCCGACCCCGGGTCGGTCGCCTACCTGTTCCACCGCAAGGGCATCGTCACGCTGGAGAAGAACGGGCTCAGCGAGGACGACGTGCTGACCGCGGTGCTCGACGCGGGCGCCGAGGAAGTCAACGACCTCGGTGATTCGTTCGAGATCATCAGCGACCCCAGTGACCTGATCGCCGTGCGCACGGCGCTGCAGGAGGCCGGAATCGATTACGACTCCGCCGAATCCGGCTTCCAGCCCTCGGTGTCGGTGGCGGTCGACGCCGACGGCGCCCGCAAGGTGTTCAAACTCGTCGACGCGCTCGAGGACAGCGACGACGTGCAGAACGTGTACACCAACGTCGATGTCTCCGACGAGGTTCTCGCCGAACTCGACGCCTGATCCGTACCGCCGCGGGCCGCTGCCGGATGGACCGGCGGCGACCCGCGGCGTGTGATCAGGTGTGCACGGGCAGTCCGAGCCGCGCCGACACCCACGGCAGCGACGAGGTGAACGCGGCCGCCGCGAACTGCCAGGTATGCCCGCCCTGAGTGGTGTGGATGGTGCACTCGATGCCGACCGCGCGGCCCTGACCACACAGTTTCTCGGCGGCACCGACCTCGCCGGTATCCATGACGCCGTCCTGGCCACCGACGCCGATGCGGCTCTCGTCGACCTGCGGCAGGTGGAACCGGCCGCCGGCGTCCTTACCGGTGCGGTCCGGGCGGTGCGGTGGCGTCAGATCGTCGAACAATCCGGCGACATCGGTATAAGGGCCGTGCTTCGCCATCACCGTCAGCGGGTCGAAGCGGTCGTAGGCCGCCGCGTCGCCGCCGTAGAGGCGGGAGATCGTCTGATCCTTGGTGCCGGACGTGGGGCCGAGATCGCCCGCGATATCGACGAAGGTGCGGAACAGCTCCGGATGCATCACGGTCAGGTCGGTGGCGCAGGTACCGCCCATCGACCAGCCGATTACCGCCCACTTCGCCGGGTCGGCCGGCACGCCGAAACGCGAGTCCACATACGGCACAACATCTTTCGTGAGGTGGTCGGCGGCGGCGCCGCGCGGCCCGTCGACGCATTCGGTGTCGTTGTTGAAGCTGCCCGAGGAGTCGACGAAGACCAGGACGGGGGCGCTGCCGGCGTGGGCCGCGGTGAACGCGTCGATGGCGGGCATGATCTGGCCGCTGCGCAACCAGTCGGCGGGAGTGTTGAATTCGCCGCCGATCATCATCATCGCCGGCAGGGCGGGCGGGGTGGCACCGTACCGCCGCGATCGTGGCGGTGCCGTTCGCGATCGCCAGTTCGGCGGTGGTGCTCAACCAGTGGGTGGGCTACTACCCGAGTGTGCAGTCGGCGTGGAATGCGCTGCCGGCTGGGCCGCGGTGAACGCGTCGATGGCGGGCATGATCTGGCCGCTGCGCAACCAGTCGGCGGGAGTGTTGAATTCGCCG
>NZ_LZMK01000427.1:0-12706 GCF_001665865.1 Nocardia sp. 852002-20019_SCH5090214
GAGGGAGTGAGCGAATATTCCACGCGCGGAGGGATTTCGGGGAACACCTCCCGGCGGACCACGCCGTGGGATTCCAGGCCGCCCGCCTGCTCGAAGAAGTCGGTGCCCGGATAGCGCGCGACTACCTGGGCTGACCCGCCCTCATGCCGTCGCGGTGTCGAGCAGTCCGTCGCGGCGCCGTTCACCCCACTGCTCGAGCGGGCGCAGGGCCGCGGCCAAGTCGATCCCCGAGGGAGTGAGCGAATATTCCACGCGCGGAGGGATTTCGGGGAACACCTCCCGGCGGACCACGCCGTGGGATTCCAGATGGCGGAGATTCTCGGTGAGCACCTTCTCGCTCACCCTGGGCAGCAGGGCACGAATGCGGCCGAAACGCTGCGGGCCCTCGCCCAGCACCCACATCAGGTGCAGTTTCCACTTGCCGCCGACCACGTCGATGGCCACCGACATCCCACATACCGAGTGATCTGCATCACTGTCGTTCGCCATCTCGGCCTCCTGACCATTTTTCGAACTTCGAGGTAAGCAACCGCACGTCGACGTGCGTTATTGCCCCGGACGCGGATCCCGGTGACGATCGAATCCGGCGCCGATCGGAAGAACTTCGAAACACCAAGGAGTACACCATGTCCGAACGTTCCTCCGTCACGGTGATCGGGCTGGGCCCGATGGGCCGGGCGATCGTGCGCGTGCTGCTGGCCGCCGGCACCGAGGTGACGGTCTGGAATCGCAGCGCCGACAAAGCCGAGGCCATGGCGGAACTGGGCGCCCGGCGCGCCGAGTCGGTGGCCGACGCGCTCGAGCGCAACGAGGTGATCATCCTGAGCCTCACCGACTACGCCGCCATGTACGACGTCCTGGGCCGGGCTCCGGAACGGTTGCGGGACAGGGTGATCGTGAATCTGTCCTCCGATTCGCCGGAGCGCACCCGCGCGGGCGCCCGATGGGTGCGCTCGCACGGGGCGCGGTTCCTGTCCGGCGGGTTCATGTCGGCCGGCGACAACATCACCCATCCGGCGTCCTACATCTTCTACAGCGGTCCACGCGAGGTCTTCGACGCCCATGCCGACCTGCTGCGCCCACTCAGCGCACCGGAGTACCTCGGCGCCGACGACGGGCTGGCGCAGTTGTTCTACCAGGCTCTGCTCACGCTGTTCCATCCCTGGCTGATCGGCTACAACCAGGCCCTGGCCGTCGTCGAACGCGCCGGGCACGACATCGACCGCTTCCTGCCCTTCGCGCAACGCTCCGCCGAGGCGTTCCCCTTCTTCATGGCCGAATACGCCACCGCCGCGAAGTCCGGCGGCTGGGGTGACGACGCGGCCGCCCGGATGATGGTGGCGGGTGCGGCCCATGTCGTCGAGACCAGCGCGGAGGTGGGGGTGGACGCCACGCTGTCGCATACCGTGCGGGAGCTGTGGGAGAAGGTGGTCGCCGCCGGCGCCGGACTGCCGATGTACCGGCTACTGCGCGACGGAGCCTGAGCGAAAGTCAACGGGTGCAGAGGAATTCGATCGCCGCCGCGTAGCCCCGGATCCCCATCCCGGCGATCACCGCGGTGGCGATCGGCGAAATGTAGGAATGGTGCCGGAATTCCTCGCGTGCGTGCACATTCGAGATGTGTACCTCCACGATCGGCACCTCGGGAATCACCAGGGCGTCGCGCAGGGCGACCGAGGTGTGGGTCAGGCCGCCGGGATTGATCACGATCCCGGCTTCCACCCCGCGCGCGGCGTGGATCCGATCGATCAACGCCCCTTCGGAATTGGATTGATAGGCGGTGATCTCGCGATCGAAGCGGGCGGCGGTCTCCCGGCACAGCTCGACCACGTCGTCGAGGGTGTCCGAGCCGTAGACCTCGGGCTGGCGGGTGCCGAGCATATTCAGATTCGGGCCGTTGAGCACGAGAATCGGTGCCATGACCGGTACCCTAGCCCGGTCACAGGCCGCGCGGCCCCTCGGCTCGCAGGTCGTCCACCTTGCGCATCGCCGACCGCAGTTCCGCCAACCACTCCTCGGCGTGCTTACCGGCCAATTTCACCGTCCAGGCGAGCGCATCGGCGCGGGAGCGGGCGACCCCGGCGTCGACGAGCGTGTCGAGCACCTTGCGTTCGGGCTGGCGCAGCCGCGTCATCACCGGCACCGAGAGATGGGTGAACAGGGTGCGTTCCCCGTTGACCGAGACGCCCCAGGCCACATTGCGGCCGTAGCGCGCCTGAGCCTCCTGGGCGATCTGCATGCGTGCCGGCCGGGTCGATTCGCGGAAGCGCGCGATCAGGCCGTCCACCGTCGCGGGAGACGGTTCGGATCCGGCTTCCTCGTCCTCGCTCGATTCGGGTGCCGGCAGCGCCAGTTCACCGATCACCACAATCTCGTCGCGGTCGATTTCGATGGTCGCCGGACCGCTGAACCACTCGCTCGGCAACCTTCCGGCGAACCAGTCCGGAGCGTCGGCGGCGTCCGGAAGATCCGCTTGTTGCCAGCCCCCCGGCCGCCCGAATCCACGTCCGTGTCCGTGTCTCATGATGTTTCCTCACTGCGGAAGTTCCTATGTAACTGTGATTACAAGATTACTCCGCATAAATGCACCCCGGGTTTCGCTGTCGGAGGAAAGGGGAAGCTTCCGAACACGTCCGCCGATTTCGCCGACCGGCTGCAACGGATGTCGGTGATCGGGCACTATTGTGGTCGCTGAGCATGGAAGATGCGGTCGGTGCCTAGGTGGGACCGCGGGCAACTCCTTCGGGTACCGTTGGTCTTGTTGCTGGAGTGACAAGAGTGAAGAGTGGGCGACATGGATGTGTGGGGATCCCGCCGCTTTCGCGTTCGGGGCGCAGTGGCACTGGCCGCAATTGCTGCCGTAGCGATCGTGATGGGGTCGTGCGATTTTCACAGCACGCCGAGTGGACCCGAAGCGGTCGTCGAGCATTTCACCCAGCTAATGGACGATCGCGATGCCGCCGGCGCCGCCGCACTGACCTCGTACCCCTCCGGTGCCGAGAGCACTCTGAAGTCGATGTTCGACGGACTCCAGCCCGGTAAGCCCGATTACAAGCTGGTTCAGTTCATCAGCCTCGACGGCGATTCGGCGATGTTCAACCTGAAGGCCGCCTGGAACTTCGGGCCGGGTAAGGACTGGAGCTACGACCTGCAGGGCAATATCCGCAAGCTGGCTATCGGCTGGCGGATCTCCTGGGACCCCACCGTCGTCATGCCGCAACTGGATTACAAGCGGTCGGTGAAGCTCGTCCGCACCGAGGCGACGCCGGCGCCGAAGGTCAACGACAACGACGGCCGGCCGTTGCTGACCCAGCAGACCATCAACGTCATCAAGGTGGATCCCACCAAGACGGGTGATCCGGTCGGCACCACCAATGCCCTGGCCGATGCCATCGCGCCGGTCGCGCCGCTGATCACCGGTGCCTCGCTGATGCAGCAGCTGGCGGGCTCGCAGGGCAAGCCGATCACCGCGGTGAGCCTGCGCGAGGACGATTTCGCGATTCTCGAGCCTCGGATGGCCTCGATTCCGGGCGTGGTGATGGAGAAGCAGCCGAGGCTGATCGTCGCCGACCGCCGGGTGTGGTCGCCCATGACCGATGCGCTGCAGAAGGTGTGGCAGGAGAACCGGGATCAGCACGCCGGCTGGGGTGTGCAGCTGTTCGAGCCCGACGGCCGGATGGTCACCCAACTGGCCGGATATCAGGGTCCGCCGGGGCCGGACATCGCCTCCACGATGGACCAGAAGTTGCAGCGTGCGGCCGAGGACGCGGTGGTCAGTGTCGGTACGGCGGCCTCGATCGTGGCGATACAGCCCTCCACGGGTGCCGTGGTCGCGGCGGCCCAGAACAACTACGCCAGCGCCCAGGGCGCGCCCGCATTCACCGCCACCTATCCGGTCGGCGGTGCGATGGACCTGTTCAAGGCGGTCGCCTCGATCGTGAAGAAGAAGGCGCCGCAGGACGTTTCGGTGCAGGATGCGGCCGAGGCGGCGGCCATGCTGGGCGTCGGCATCGGGTTCAAGGTGCCCGGACTCGACGAGACCACGGGCCGGCTGCCGATCGGTGGTCGCGGCGTCGAGCAGGTCAAACAGGGCGCCAACGATCCGATTCTGGCCAGCCCGTTCGGGATGGCGATCGCCGCGGCCACGATCGCGCGCGGATCGGTGGCTCCGCCGATGATCGAGATCGGCCGGCCCGGCACCACCGAGGCCAAGCTGGAACCGCTGCCCGGCGATGTGGTCGACAAGCTGCGCGGCATGCTGCGCGACGCGACCGGAAGCCCGCAGGAGGTGACGGTCGCCCGCTATGCCGGGGTCACCGCCTTCACCGCGAATGCCGGCTCGGACGGATGGCTGCTCGCCAATGCCGGTGACCTGGCCTTCGCCATCCACATCGACGATATCGACAGCGGCGATGCCACCTCCCGGATGGCCGCGCGGATGCTGCAGTCGCTGGCCACGCCGGACGACAACAAGTAGCGGTCGCGGGCGTCAGTTCACGGATGCGCCGGTGACTCGAATGCGCCGGGCGGCGAGGATCCACACCGCGCGCCAGCCCAGCAGGAAGACCACGAGGACGGTCGCCGCGACGATGACGAAGCTGACCGCGGTGCCCTGACCGCTGATCACTCGCAGCACCATGCCGCCGATCAGCGTCGACAACCACACCACCACGCCGGTCGGCCACACCGCCGATCCGTCGAATCGTGCGAGCGCGTCGGACAGTCGCCCGCGGCCGACGATCGCCGGAGCAATCACCCAGCCGATCAGCAGACCGGCGCCGAACGGCCAGACCGTGCGCAGCAGACCCGCCGCCACCGCCTCGTCGTGGCTGCGCCGGCCGATCGCGCAGAACACGATCACCAGCACGACATCGATCAGCAGCGGCAGCCATTTCCTCACGGTCGCCAGGGTAGTGACAGCGGTGCGGCAGCCGGATTCCGGGACCGCTCAGGGCTGCGGTTCGCCGTCGGGTTCGGCCGGTCCGGGCGAATCGCCCTCGCGAAGGGGCCGGTTCGCGCCGCTGTCGGCGCGGCGGGGTTCGGCGAGCAGGGCCGAGCGCTGTTCGAATTCCTGCTCGAACTGCGCATCGCCGAGCTGCGGATTGCGGAAGCGGAAGACGAAGACGATCCAGCCGATGATCGCGACGAGAATGAAACTCACCATGCGGTAGACGAAGGCGGCGGCCACCGCCTGCGCCGCCGGCAGTCCCGCGGCGGCGGTGAGGCTGTAGATCAGGGTGGCATCGACGTAGACGATGCCACCGGGTGCGAACGGAATGGTGCCGACCGCCTTGCCCACACTGAAGGCGATCAGCAGGCCCGCCCAGCGCGGATCGGCGCCGACCGCGTAGCAGGCCGCACCCAGGCAGGCCACATCGCCGAGCCGATGCACGACCGCCCAGAACGCGACCCACGCGGCATCCCGCCGGTGCACATCCACCGATTCCAGCTGTCGCAGCACCTCGTCGACGTGCGCCAGCCCGGCATCGGCCGGATGTCGCCGGATCCGGTTGACCAGCCGCACCCCGCGGCGCACCAGCGCCTGCAGCGCACCGGGGTTACCGGAAATGTATTTGCCCGCCCACACCAGCAGCGCCACCGCGCCCAGCGTGAGGACCAGCTTCCACGGACCGATGCGATTGCCGACCAGCAGCGCGCCGCCCACGCCGAGCAGCAGCATGCCGCTCGTCGCGACCACACCCGACATCAGCAGCTGCCAGGACGCGACGATCGGGCTCGCACCCCAGCGGCGGGTCTGGCGATAGGTGAAGGCGGTAGAGAACACCTGGCCGGCGGGCAGCGACACCGACATCGCGGTGGCTCCGTAGACGACCGATACCGAGGCGCGCTGCGAGACGTCGACCCCGCCCGCGCGCAGCAGGCGTTTCTGGATGCGGCCGAATCCACTCATCGACAACGCCTGCATCCAGACGCACAGGGCGACCCAGCCCCAATGGATCTCCGTGAGGTTGCGCCAGGAATCGTGCAGGCGCGGCCACAGGTATACGCCCTCGGCGATCAGCAACGCCGACAGGGCAACGCCGAGGGCCCATTTCAACCAGCGGAACCTGCGCCGCGCGGGCCGCGCCGGTTCGCCGCCGGGTTCAGCGTGGGCCGTCACGACGCCCAGCCTAGTGGGGTCGGGCCCGAAGGCGGCAGTGGCTCATCCGAGAGCCTTCGGCCACGCGAGCCGGGTCTTGCGGCGGCGACCGCGCAATTGCACCTCGTCGCCGGAGATCCACTGCTTCTGTTCGTCGTCGTCGGCGAAGTACAGGGCGCTGCCCGAGGCCAGGACGCGGCCCGGATGTTCCTTCGCCAATTCGGTGAGGCGCGAGGCCTCGTTCACCGGATCGCCGATCACCGTGTACTCGAAGCGATTCGCGGCGCCGATGTTTCCGGCGACGGCGAGGCCGGCCGAGACACCGATGCCGATATCCAGGCCCTGCACCTCGCGCAGCGCCTCGCGCAGATCGCGGGCCGCGGCCAGCGCGGCGGTCGGCGCGTCCGGACGGTCCAGTGGCGCACCGAAGATCGCCAGCGCCGCATCGCCGACGAACTTGTTGATCAGGCCGTTGTGCCGGTCGACCACATCGACCACCACCCGGAAGAATTCGTTGAGCAGGCTGACCACCTCGGTGGGCGGCCGCTCGGCGGCGGTGGCGGTGGAGCCGACCATATCCACGAACAACACGGCCACGAACCGGGTTTCACCACCCAATTCCGTGCCGTACTCGAGCGCGCGGCGGGCCACTTCCTCGCCGACGTGCTGGCCGAACAGTTCCTGCAGTTCGCGGCGCTGCGCGGCCTCTTCCATCATGCGGTTGAAACCGACCTGCAGCAGGCCGATCTCACTGCCGTCGAACACCTCGACCTGGACATCGCGCGCACCTCCCTGCACCCGGTTGATCGCTCGGGAGAGCTGCCGCACCGGGTCGGAGATGCTCGACGCGGTGAGCATCGACAGCGCCAGCGCCTGCATGATCACCACCCCGCACAGCAGCAGAATCGAGATGGCCAGCGACTGCGCCGAGAAATGCACCTGCGACGTGATCTGGGTGACGCACAGCAGCACGATCGCGATGGTCGGCGCGAATGTGCCCATGCCCCACGTCATCGCCATGCGCGTGCCGACACCGGGGGTGAGCGTGTGATCGAAGGTGCCGGTGGTCAGTGCGTGCGCGGCCACCGGGCGCAAGATTCGTTCACCCAGCATGTAGGTGAAGCCGAACACGATGGTGGCGGCCATACATTCGGTGACGATCACCGCACCCGCGAGCTCGGGTGTTTCCACGATGATCCGCGCGGCCAGCACCGCACCGCCCACCAGCCACAACAGCAGGTGGAGGATGGACTGCCGCAGCGGCGCGTGCAGGGCCGCCATCTGTTCCTGGCGACTGGGCGGACCGCCGCGCATCTGCCAGCGCATCACCGGTCGCAGCATCAACGCCGAGGCGGTGACGCTCAGGAATCCGCCGATCGCGAAGACCAGCGCCGGAAGCAGCAGGCCGGCGCGCCGCAATCCGTTCGGCGTGCCCTCGGGCGCGGGCAGCCCGTACTGGATGAACGCGTAGACCAGGACCGCACCGAAGGCATTGGCCGCCAGCATCGATGCGAGGTACAGCGGCCAGCGCGTTCGCATGGTCTGTTTGACCGCTTCCAGAGGCGCTGACACGATGACCAATCTAGCGGGGCGCGTCGTAGGTCACCGGATTCGGGCGGAGCGGACACGTGCCGGTTGCGTCCCCGGCCGATAGGCTCGCGGCGTGAGTGGGGACAGCAAGACCTCCGGGAATCCGGCCGAGCCTGCCCCGGCGGGCGTCGCATCGGCGGCTTCGAGCCGAAGCGCACCCGATCGCGGGCGCGAGCGCAGCGCGGCCGACTCGGTGCATCCACTGGTGCGTCAGGGCGCCGAATGGTGCTGGCGATTGTTGATCATCCTGGTGGCGGTGCTGGCGGTCGCCTACCTGGCGCACAAGCTGACCACGGTCGTCATTCCGGTCGCGATCGCCCTGCTCGCGGCGGCGCTGCTCTCGCCGCTGGTGGATCTGCTGCAACGCCTCGGAATGCCGCGCGGCATCGGCGTATTCGTGGCCCTGGTCGGATCGCTGGGCTTGCTGGCGGGGATCTTCACCTTCGTGATCGAGCAGTTCATCACCGGTGTGCCGCAGTTGACCGACGAATTCAAGACCAGCATCCACACCGTGCAGGACTGGCTGATCAACGGTCCGCTGCATCTGAGCAACGACCAGATCCGCAACGGCGGCAATACGATCATCAAAACCCTGGAGGCCAATCAGGATTCGCTGACCAGCGGCGCCCTGACCACCGCCGCGGCGATCGGCGAATTCTTGACCGGCGCCTTCCTGACGCTGTTCATCCTGATTTTCTTCCTCTACGGCGGCGACCAGATCTGGAACTTCGTGACCCGGATCGTGCCCACCCCGCAACGTGAACGGGTGCGCACCGCCGGGCGGCTCGGCTTCGGCACGCTGATCGGATTCGTGCGCGCCACCGTCGTGGTGGCGGCCGTCGACGCCATCGGCATCGGCGCCGGGCTGGCGATTCTCAGTGTGCCGCTGGCCCTTCCGCTGGCATCGCTGGTGTTCATCGGCGCCTTCGTCCCGATCGTCGGCTCCCTGCTCGCGGGCTTCATCGCGGTCTTCCTGGCCTTGATGACGAAGGGTTTCGTCACCGCGCTGATCGTGCTCGGCATCACGGTGGCGGTGATGCAGCTGGAAGGCCATGTGCTGCAACCGTTGTTGCTGGGCCGTGCGGTGCGCATCCATCCGCTGGCGGTGGTGCTGGCGATCACGGCGGGCGTGGTGCTGGCCGGTATCGCGGGCGGTCTGCTGGCGGTGCCGTTCGTCGCGGTGATGAACACCGCGATCCGTTCGTTGCTGGTCGGCAGCCCGGAAGAGCTGTATCAGGAACTCAATACCGGGGAACCGGGGGAGCCGATGTTCCACGCCGATGCCGACCGGCCCGAGCCGGATCGCTACCGCCGGGCCGAATCGCGGTCCGATGCGGACGGCGGTGATGCGGACGGCGGTGATGCGGACGAGGGCTGAGTCCGCGGGCGTCACGCCGCCCGCCGACTCGACCGCGCCGGGACCGACGGCCGCGACCGCGCCGCTGTGGCGGGCGGCGCAGGTGTTTCGCCTGGTCACAATGCTCTACGCGGTGGGCCAGCAGGTCGCCTCGGTGTCGTCGTACGAGCGGCAGCCGCTGAGTTGGGTGCTGATCGGGATGCTGGTGCTCTGGTCGGTCGTCTCGGCGCTGTGGTTGTCGCGCTGGTCGGTCACCGGGTGGGAGCGGCGAGCGGTGGTGATCGGTGACCTGGCGGTCGCCGTCGGGCTGATGGCGGCGACTCGGCTGGTCGCCGACTACCCCTGGTACCACGGGCATCAGACCCTGCCGACCACGCTGTGGGTGGCGAATGCGGTGATGTCGGCGGCGATCGAATGGGGTGCGCTCGGCGGCGTGCTCGCGGGGCTCGCGATTTCGGTGGTGAGCATCGTGGTGCGGGAACAGTGGGAGTTGGATCTGTGGTCGGATGCGACCGCGCTCGTGCTGGTTTCGGTCGGGCTGGCCATCGGGTTGGCGGCCGCGACGGCGCGACGCGCGCAGGGGCACCTCGAGCAGGCGATGCGGTTGTCCGCCGCCACCGCCGAACGCGAACGGCTCGCCCGCGAAGTACACGACGGGGTGCTGCAGGTCCTCGCGTACATCAGTCGGCGTGGTAGTGAAATCGGCGGACGCACGGCCGAATTGGCGGATCGTGCCCGCGAACAGGAAGTCGCGCTCCGGGTGCTGATCTCCGAACAGGGCAGGGACGGTTCGGGTCTCGACGCCCGCGCGGACCTGCGTTCCCTGCTGAGAGTCTTCGCCGCGCCGTCGATCGCGGTCTCCGCGCCCGGTGAGCCGGTGACGATCGGGGCACGGACCGCCCGGGAGATCGCCGCCGCCGTCGGTGCCGCGCTGTCCAATACCGCGCTGCACGCCGGCGCCGAGGCGAAAGCCTTTGTGCTGCTGGAAGATATGGGCGATGCGGTGGTGGTCAGTGTGCGCGACGACGGGCCGGGGATCGCGCAGGGCCGGCTGCCGGCCGCGGCCGCCGAGGGGCGGATGGGCGTCTCGCATTCGATCGTCGGGCGGATCGAGGCGCTGGGCGGCATCGCCGAACTGCTCGACACCGCCGACGGCACCGAATGGGAATTCCGGATTCCACGTGACGGGGAGCAACGATGAGGACATCGGAAGACGTCGCGGCAGAAGATGTTTCGGTGATGGTGGTCGACGACCATCCGATGTGGCGCGACGGCGTGTCCCGCGATCTCACCGAAGCCGGTTTCCGGGTGGTGGCGACGGCGGACGGCGCGGGCACGGCCGCGCGCCGGGCCGCCGCGGTCCGACCTGACGTCGTCCTGATGGATATGCAACTGCCCGACGGCAGCGGAGCCCAGGCCACCACGGAAGTGCTCCGCGTCTCGCCGCGCAGCCGAGTACTGGTGCTCTCGGCCTCGGACGAACGCGGTGATGTGCTGGAAGCCGTCAAGGCCGGGGCGAGCGGCTATCTGGTCAAGAGCGCGTCGGCGGCCGAGTTGATCGACGCGGTGCGGGCGACGGCCGCGGGCCAGGCGGTGTTCACGCCAGGCCTGGCCGGTGTGGTGCTCGGCGAATTCCGTCGCATCGCCGGGGCTGGGGCCGATAGGAGCGCCGAGCAGCCCGTCCTCACCGACCGCGAAACCGAGGTGTTGCGGCTGGTGGCGAAGGGTTTGTCGGCGAAACAGATCGCGACCAGGCTGAGCGTCAGCCATCGCACGGTGGAGAACCACGTGCAGGCGACGCTGCGCAAACTGCAGCTCGGCAACCGGGTCGAACTCACCCGGTATGCCATCGAACAGGGCCTCGAGTAGGGGCCGGATCAGGGATTGCCCTGATGTGCTGCGGCTGCGGCGTCGGTAGCCTCGTGAACATGGGTGGTGAGACCGTTTCCGCCCCGGGGTCCGCGGGAACCGGGGGAGCCGTAGGCGACCGTGACCTGCGAGTATCGGATGCCGAACGCGAACATGTCGGGACCCTGCTACAGCGCGCGGTCGGGCTGGGCATGTTGTCGCTGGGCGAGTTCAGCGAGCGGATGGATACCGCGCTGGCGGCCAAGACGCGCGGCGAACTCAACGCCGTCCTGATCGACCTGCCCGGGATTCGCCTTGCGGGACAACCGAATCCCGCCCAGCCGACCGCCTCGCCCGGACCGGCTCAGACGTGGCGGTGGGGTGCCCCCGCCGGACGCACCGAGGCCGAAACCGCGATTCGTCCGCGCCTGTCCGGCGTCACCCGCAAGGGGCCGTGGCAGGTGCCGCCCTCGCTGTACGTCAACAGCTATCTGTCGGGCGTCACCCTGGATTTCACCCAGGCCGTCATGTCGACCCAGGTGGTCGAGATCCGGGTCGACGATTTCTGCAGCTCGCTGACCATGATCCTGCCCGGCGAGGCGACCGTCGACCTGAACGGCGTGGAGCTGATCGGTTCCAGCGCCAACAACAAAGTGCGCACCGGCCCGCCGATCGGACCGTTGCACATCATCGTGCACGGGCGCAGCCGGTTCAGCTCGATCACCGCGAAGCATCCGTTCGGCGTGCAGTGGAAGAAGCTGATGTCGGGGTTCTGATCGCTATTCGACGACCTCGCCGAGTCCGATCATGTTTCCCTCGCTGTCGCGAAACCACGCACCCCGTTCCGCGCGTCCCTTGCTGGGGTAGTTCCCCTCGATCTCCATGATCCCGCCGACGGTGCCCGAGTACTCCTCGAAGACCACGCCGCGCTCTCGCAGGGCGGCCACGGTGCTCTCGATATCGTCGACGTAGAACCCCAGTTGGGTGAAGGAACCATCGGACGCACCGGCCGACGCGAACAGGCAGAAGACCCCTGACGCCCCCTCGTAGCGCAGCCCGCCCGGGCGCTCCTCCACGGGTTCCAGACCGAGTTTCTCGGCGTACCAACGCCTCGCCCGTTCCAGATCCTGCGTGGGGACGCGTGCCTCGATCCGCGCGGTGTTCAGCATGGGGCATCGTAGAGCCGCGAGCTGCGGGCGCGGGCCGGTACGGAGCCACCGGCCCGCGCAGTCGATCAGTCGCGGTTCTGGCGGCGCAGCAGTTCGTTGACGCTCACCGTGCGGCCGCTGGTGCGATGCTTACCCTCGTCGTCGGGATCGGCCGGTTCCGGCTCGGGGCGACGACGGGACGAGCGCAGGTCGGCCATCCACTGTTCGATGTTGTTGCGGTTGTCGTCACCCGGTGCGTCGGGGTGGTCGGCCGAATTTCCGGACGCATCGGATTCGGTTGCGGCCGTGGAATTCCCGGGCTCGGGCGCCGTCGGACCTCCGGCTTCACCGGTGCCCATCGAGCCCGGACCGTGCGGCGAGCCGAGGTCGCCTCGGGGCCCCGAAGCCGGTGCGTTGTGGCCGCCGGCCGGTGGCCGGTGGCCCGGATTCGCCGGCCCGTGCAGCCGCCGCGGCGCATCCCGCCCGATGGCATGCGGCATTCGCCTACGCGGACAACGGAATCCGGGCCCGGCAGTGTGTCTCCCGCCATGCCCCGGGAGCCGAAGGACACCGATGCGACCCAGGAGCTGCACGGGCCGGCGAATCCGGGCCACCGGCCACCGGCCGGCGGCCACAACGCACCGGCTTCGGGGCCCGCACGCG
>NZ_LZMK01000428.1:0-9995 GCF_001665865.1 Nocardia sp. 852002-20019_SCH5090214
GACAATCGCCACACTCACAATATTCTGATCCAGCGCCGCCAAGAACATCCCCAGCAACAAACCGGACAAAATAGTCAAAATCTGGCGATGCGACAGAGACGGTCGCACGTCCGCCGGCGGCGCGACGGTCGGAGCGTTCGGCTGCGCCGGCGGAGCCTCACTGGTCGAAGTCGTCATGTGTATGTAAGCCCTAATTCGAATCGGCTGTTGCAGTGGATTTTTCGGCTGTGGATTCCTCGATGCCGCTGACGAGCAGCTCGAGGAGATCGGTCAATCTGGCCCGTTCGTCGGCGGGCCACTCGGCCATCACCTCGGCCAGCCAGCGGTTGCGGTTTCGACGGTTCTCCTCGAAAACCCGCACCCCCTCGGCGGTGGGCGCCAGCACGCAGGCCCGGCCGTCCACGGGGTCGGCCCGGCGTTCCACCAGGCCGTGTGCCACCAGCGATCGAGTCTGCCTGCTGATGGTCGATGTTTCGGTATGCAGGGTGTCCGCCAGCTTCCCCGTCCGCTGCGGACCGTCGTGGACCAGGCAGAACAGTACAGAATAGGCCGATCGCTCCAGACCGTCCGGACCGTACTTGGCTATGTGCGATTTGGTTCTGCCGATCGCCCGCATCAACCGGATCAGCTGGCCGCCGAGTCGATCGGCCACATCCTGTTCGGTGACGCCGGCGCTGTGTTCGATGCCGTGCTCGCCCGGGCCTACATGGTTACGCAAGCTACCGCCTTCGGCCCGCGTGCTCACACGGGGATCACGGGCATCGACGACCATGACCGAGCTTCCTTCTCCCCACGACGCATTTGATTAGCATGTACAACTAGTTGCTGAGGCCAACTATACATACGTTCGGAACCCACTCGCACGTACCCCGGCCCACACCCGGGAACGCCGGGCCGGACACGCCGAGCGCAATCCGGACATCCCGTGATTACCGATGGTTTGCTCGAACTGTCGCATTTCCGACTCTGATCGATCGGCAAGTCGACGCGGAAGGACCGAGCTGACCATGTCTGCGCCAATCGAGCCCGCCCGAATTCCGGCCCAGCCGACAAATCAGACCCCGAACACCGCGGATTCCGCAACGCATTTTCCGGCGGCCTTCGCAGCGCCGATCGACTCGGCAACCTCGCCGCCATCTTTCGACCCCACTCGGATCGCAGGCCAAATTGTGACCGAGACGACACCGGCGCCTCAGCTTCGCCGCGCCGCTCTCGCCGCATTCTGCGCGCTGTGGCTGGTCGGCGCGCCGGTGGCCCTCGCCGCGACGGCCGGCGCCGACTGCGGGCCCGCGTGCGCCGACACCTCCGGATCGGCATCCGGTTCGGCCTCGGGTTCGGCGGGATCCTCCGGTTCCGCCACCGCGGGTCTGCTGCTGGGCCTGCCGATGAAGACGGTCGCCCTGACGATCGTCCCGGCTCCGCAGTTCCCGTCGTTCGACAACGTGATCACGCACGAGAGCAGCTGGAATCCGTTCGCGGTCAATCCGGAATCGGGCGCCTACGGTCTCGGGCAGGCGTTGCCGCCGGAGCGGATGGCCTCGCACGGGGTGGACTGGATGGTCAACCCGGTGACCCAGATCCGCTGGACCTACGACTACATGGTCGAGCGGTACGGCAGCCCCGACGGAGCCTGGGCGTTCTGGCAGTCCCACCACTGGTACTAGCTCTCGATTGTCGCCGGACCGCTTCAACTGTCACAATCGAAGGCAGGGTTGCGAGCACTCTGAATGCTGTAACCCGCGAGGTCATACCCCCCGCGGGTGTCGAATTGACGAAAGGCATCGGCATGTTCGTGCGAGTTTTCGCCCTGTCGTTCCTGGTTGCCGCGGCGTCTCTAGTCGTCGCGCTGCTGTACGGCGGGCCGGAGGCCGTGGTGCTGGTCGCGGCCCTCGGCGTTCTCGAGGTATCACTGTCGTTCGACAACGCGGTGGTCAATGCCAGTGTCCTGCAGCGGATGAGCGCGTTCTGGCAGCGCATCTTCCTGACCGTGGGCATGGTGATCGCGGTCTTCGGTATGCGCCTGGTGTTCCCACTGGTGGTGGTCGCGATCGGGGCGCATCTGGACCCGATCGAGGCGCTGCGGCTGGCGATGAACCCTCCCGCCGGCGGCGCGCCGTTCTTTCCGGACGGCCGGCCCAGTTACGAGACGCTGCTCAACGACGCCAATCCGAAGATCGCCGCCTTCGGCGGCATGTTCCTGCTGCTGCTGTTCCTGAACTACATCTGCACCCAGCGTGAGGTCACCTGGCTGAGCTGGCTGGAGCGACCGCTGGCGCGGATCGGGCGGTTCTCGATGTTCACGGTGGTGATCGCGCTGATCGCGCTGGTGCTCACCGCCGGTGTGCTCGCCCCCAACAACAAGGCCGACGTCGTCATGGTCTCCGGCGCTCTGGGCATGGCCACCTACTTCCTCGTCGACGGTCTCGGCGCGCATTTCGAGAACGAGCAGCCCGGCCAGGGCCCCTCGCGCGCCGCCGTTCTGACCGGGCGCGCCGCCTTCTTCGGCTTCATCTATCTGGAAGTGCTGGACGCCTCGTTCTCCTTCGACGGCGTGATCGGCGCCTTCGCCATCAGTGCGGATCCGATCGTCATCGCCTTGGGACTGGGTCTGATCGGCGCGATGTTCGTCCGTTCGATCACCGTCTACCTGGTGCGGCGCGGCACCCTGGCCGAGTACATCTACCTCGAACACGGTGCGCACTGGGCGATCGGCGCCCTCGCGGCGATCCTGCTGGTCTCCACCGGCCACCATCTGAACGAGGTGGTCACCGGCCTGCTGGGAGTGGGGATCATCGCCGCGGCCTACCTCAGCAGCATCGTCCACAACCGGCGCCACCCGGCGCCCGCCGCCACCGAGACCGAGCTGGAGCATCTGTCCCTCGGCGGGGACGAACTGACGCTGCGCGGCGACACCGGCAAGCTGTCCAGCCTCGACGCAGGGTTCCCCATCGATCGGGTCACGCTGCCCGGCGACGCGCTGCCGCCGCGGGACAAGCTGAATACCGAAGCGTTCTGACGACTACTGCGCGAGTTCGCTGTCGACCCCGGTCGTATTCTCGGAGCATGAGGTCGCGGCCGCTGACACTGATCCAGGACGAACTCGTCGACTACGACAAGGCCATGGAGCGCATGGCCGAACTGGTGGAACAGCGCCAGCGCGATGAACGACCGGATACGTTGTGGCTGCTGAGCCACCCGCAGGTCTATACGATCGGGCGCCGGACGCCGAGTGCGCATCTCCCTGACCCCGACCACGGGATTCCGGTGGTCGAGACCACCCGCGGCGGGCAGCTCACCTATCACGGCCCGGGACAGCTGGTCGGATATCTCGTGGTGAAACTCGGGGACGGCGAGGGCGTGGTGGACTACATCCGCGAGGTCGAGCACCGCCTGGTCGCCGCACTCGACCGGCTGGGCATCCGGGCGCAACGCCGCGACACCCCGCCGGGTTCGGAACTGCTCACCGGCGTGTGGACCGTCGAGACCGGCCGCAAGATCGTCTCCATCGGCATGCGGCAGAGCCGCGGCGTCACCAGTCACGGATTCGCGCTGAACGTCGACGGCGATCTGGAGCCGTGGCAGTGGGCCGTCGCCTGCGGACTGCCCGATGTGGATATGACGTCGGTGCGGCGCGAACAGCCGGGCGCGCGAATGGATCAGGTCCGGCCGATCGTGGCGGAGGCGTTCGAGGCCGTCTGAGCCTCCGGCAGCCCGGAGTCCGCCAGTCGCAGTATCGACGCGGTTACCGCCGCGCTGTAGGCCCGGCTGGCCGGGGCCGGTCGGCGCGCCGGATAGTTCGAGCGGTGGGTCACCACGACGCCGTTGCCCAGCACCACGGTCGCGTCGGTGACGGTCGCCGCGCAGTTGCCACCGGCCTTGGCGGTCAGGTCGACCACGACCGCACCGTCCCCGAGCGCGTCGAGTGCGGTCCGGTCGACCAGCAGCGGCGCCCGTTGTCCACGGCGCACCGCGGCGCAGAAGACCAGATCCGGTTTGTCCGCGCGGATCCGCTCCAGGACCCAGGCGGCGTCGACCTCACCGGACCAGTGAAAAACATTGGGGCCCTGCGCATCCAGGGCCTGCCGCAGTTCGGGCCGGCGCCCCAGCACCACCGGCGGTTCGGCCCCGCAGGCGGCTGCCGCCGCGACGGCGGACAGTCCCGCCTGGCCGCACCCCAGGATCAGTGAGCGGATCGGCCGGCGCACGGTGCGCGGCACCAGCCGCCGGCCCGCGAGATAGGCCACGCTGCCGGCGATCCGGCTCATCGCCGAGAGCGCGTCCAATTCACCGGTATCGCGCGAAAAGAGTTCGACCGCAATCGATTCCACGCCCAATTCACGCAGTTCGGCGAT
Organism: Nocardia sp. 852002-20019_SCH5090214; assembly: GCF_001665865.1. Lineage (NCBI taxonomy): Bacteria > Bacillati > Actinomycetota > Actinomycetes > Mycobacteriales > Nocardiaceae > Nocardia > Nocardia sp. 852002-20019_SCH5090214. The sequence goes on from NZ_LZMK01000428.1 coordinate 4,353, forward strand.
CTGCGGGGCTCGCCGCAGCGGATCCTGGAAGCCGATCAGCGTGAGGTGCGGCCGCCGCGACATCGTGCGCAGATCGTGGGTCGTCGGCTTCACCCACGCCAGCACATCGCAGGCCGCGACCACGGTGCCGGGATCTACCGCGACGGCAGCCCCCGCGGACCGGTAGGCCGCGTCGCCGAAGCCCGCCGCCCGCCCGGCATTCGCCTCCACGACGACCCGCATCCCCGCCGCGGTCAGGCATCGCACACCGTCCGGTGTCAGCGCCACCCGCCGTTCCCGGGCGGCGGTTTCGCGCAGCACGCCGACGATCACGCCGGTGGCTCCGCGATACCGCGCCGACGCAGGATGTCGCGGTAGGTGGCACCACCGGCCAGGTCGGCGACGAGCCCGCCGAGCCGGTCGAACAGTTCGTCGATCAACTCCCTGGACTCGGTGCCGGGGCCGCGCCGGGGCGCGAGGACGTTGAGCCGCACACCCCGCCGCGGTGATCCGGTGCGGCCCAGCGCGACGCTGTCGATTCCCGCGCCGGCCAGCAGCAGATCCTCCAATGCGGCACTGTCGCCCACCCCGGCCGCGTCCAGGAGGGCGGAATCGGCGACCACGGACAGGAACATGCTGGCCCCGGAACCCAGCGGCCGCAGTGTGTTCGATCCGAATTCGGCATTGATCGCCGCGATCCGCTCCAAGGCGGTGTCGAACTGTTCGCGCACCAGCTTGCGGTTGTGCTCGAAATACGCGTCGGGCGTATGGTCCAGCACCGCGCGCACCAGATGCGTACTCTCACGCTGAAAAGCGATCGTGAGTCGCGCCCGGATACGCTCCAGCCACCGCGAGTCCCCGGAGCAGGCCGCGCCGAGCTTGCACGGGCCGAAGGCGTTGTAGCCCTTGGAATTGCCGGTGACGGACACCATCCGGTCGTACAGCCGGACCGGGCCCTGCGCGGTCGGCACCTCCAGCGCGGCGAGCGGAATGTGCCCGCCGACGATCCGGTCGAAGGCCATATCGCAGACCACCGGAACATCGGCGGCGACCAGAACCGCCGCCAGTTCGCGCAATTCGTCCGAGGAGTACCGCGTGACGACGGGATTGCCCGGCAGCGTGAGCAGCACGGCACAGACGGCGTCACCGTGCCGTTCCAGTTCGCGGGCCAGTGCCATCGGATCGATCCGGAACGAGTCGTCCGGCGTCGCCTCCGGAACTACCACTCGCACATCGAATTTCGCGATGTGGGTGGCGAAGTTCTTGTAGAAGCCCTCGGGACAGACGATCACGCCGCCGGGCCGCACGACCGTGGCGATCACCTCCTCGAGCATCAGCATGCTCGAATACGGGCAGACGACAACCTCTTCGGGACGGACCCGGACACCGGCCACTCCGTCGGCGGGGCGGTGCAGCCGGTCGAACAGGTGGGCGGCGGCCGACTCCCGCAACTCCAGCGGTTGCCGCTTGTCGTAGTCCGGCAGGCCGCGGCGCCGGATCCGATGGGGCGCCAGATCGTTCCACGCCCGCCGCAGGGCGCGCGCCGCCGCCGGATCGATCTCGAATCCGGTCTCGCCGTGATAAGCGTCCAGCACACCGTGGTACCGGCGACCGGATCGGCCGAGAAACGGCACGCTCTCCGGCAGCTGCCGGCGCAGTTCCTTCTTGCGCTCCTCCGAACGCAGAATCAGCGCGGCGGCGGCGCGCTCGGCATGCCCGGGGCCGGTCGTCACAGCCGCCCTGTTTCCAGCGGCGCTTGGCCCGGCGTCGGGATTTCGTCCCACGCTCGAACGAGCGTCTCGCGGAACAACTCCCGTCCCTCGCCGTCACCCAGACGCTCGAATCGGGCCAGTCGGGGATCGGCCAGCAGATCGTTGACCACGATCGCCGAACCGATGCGCCGCAGGTCGTAGAGCTTCTCGAAGCGCCGGACCGCGAATGCCACATCATGTTTGAGCACCGAGAAACGCGTCGCGACCCGGGTCTGCCGCGAATAGTCGTATTCCCCTACGCAGACGTATCGGTCGTCGACGACGAGCATGCTCTGCGCGTTGCGCGCGTGCTCACGCTTGACCAGCACACTCTCGACACCGGAGCGCGCCTGCCACCACAACTTGTCGTCGTAGGGCCACACATCCTCGATGCGATCCAGAACGTACATGCGCCGCACCGTGACTCGCGGCTCGTGCACCGAATCGGCGAGGCGCACGATCGCGGCGTGGTAGTCGTCGCCGACGTCACCACCGATGGTGCCCAGGTCGGCGGTGTGTATCGCGCGAACGGACTGCTCGGCCTGCTCCAGAATGGTCAGCCAGTCGTTGACCGTATTCCACTCCCACACCGTCGCACTGCGCGAAGGTATCTGCGCCAGGAGCTCTTCCGCGCGTTCGAGCTGGCGGGCGGCGATGAGGCGCAGCGGCTCCACCTCCTCGCGCGCACCCCGGGCGTCGAGCACGGTCTGGGCGATCGTCAGCACCCGATCCACCACCGCGGGGTCCTTGCCGAGGAGCACGTTGAAACGCATCCGCAGGTCGTAATGCCCGCCGGGTTCGGACGAGCCGGCGACGCCGTCCATCGGAAGTTCCTGCCCCAGCGCAGAACTCAGACGTTCCCGCAGCGGCAGCGGCGGCACCCGGGTGCCGTTCTCGATCTGCTGCACGAGGCTGCGTGAACAGTCCGCCTGTTTGGCCAGCGCGGCCTGGGTGAGACCGGACTCGATACGGAGCCGGCGCACCAGTTCGCCGATCCGTTCGCCACCGTCTGGGTCAGATTGTGTCACGATGCGGAATTCTAATCACATGTGGCCCATTGCATCATCAGCTAAACATCAATTTTTCATTACTCCGATGAACGCACCTCGAACACCGCTCGTCGATAACTCGAATGCGCTGGGCCCGCTGCGGATTCTGCCACAAGGCGCCCGAACTCCTTCCGCGAAGCCAACTTTCACCCCTTCGTACCCGCCACTGGTAATCAATGCGGATACTCTCTGGGCATATCTGATTCAAGATGGGCATTGAGGTCTCGAAGATATCTCAGATAAGCACAGATGCTTAGTTGACAGCCCCGGAAAGCCGTCCTTAGCATTTAGCTATAGCCACCGGCTCTCCGTTTATCGGAGCGGCAATGACCGCCGCAGCGGCCGGCTTGGTGGAAGGGGAATGCCATGACGCTTCATATCACCGACTGGTTGATGACCAGCGATGTCACCCCGGAATCTGCCCAGCGTCTGCCCTCACTTCCCGGGCAGTGGCTGCTGAGCTGGCTGCCCGGCGAGCTTCTGACCCAGGAGCAGGCGCTGAGCGGCATGATCGTCGACGAGATCCTGTCCGATCCGGCTTTCGTGGACGACCTCGGGGCCGTCGAGATGGCCACCCTGCACGCCGCCGAACTCGGCATCACTCTGGACGAGGCGGTGATCCGGCTGTGTGCCCGGGTCCTCGAGCGCACCGCCCTGCGATCCGGCGAAATCGGACCGGACGATATCGAGCCCGGGGATATCGGGCCGGGCGACAGGGGGGCGAGCACCACCGAATACGGCCCGGTCCGAGGCCACCCACACCTACCGCACGCCCACCGCACCCCGGTCTCGCCGCACCGGCCGCGGCATACCGATCACGATCTGTCGGCGGCGCCGTCGTAGCAGAGCCGCAGGTCGTGGGCGCTCCGCTCGCCGTCGACCGCGACGCGCGCACTGGCGGGCGGATAGCCGCGACCCACCACCGTGTAGTCCCCGGCGGGAAGATCGTCGATCCGGTAGCGACCGTCGCCGTCCGTCAACGCGGCGGCCACCACCGTGCCGCCCGAGTCCAGCACCGCGACGTGGGCATGGGCGACCGGGCCGCGCTCGGAGCGCACCCGGCCCGACAGCACCGCCGTCGGCGCGAGTTCGATGTCATAACGCAGCATGCCGGTCGCGGGCACGGTCAACGTCGTGGCATCGGGCCTGCGATGTCCGGCGACCGCGACCAGGGTGTAGGTGCCGGCGACGATGCCGTGACAGGCGTAGGCGCCGTCGGGTCCGGTCACCGCCGCACCGACGACCTCCCCCCGCCGATCGGTCAGCGTGACGGTCACGTCCGCGAGGGGCCGGCCCGGCCCCTCGGTGACGATGCCGGACAGCTCCCCGGCGCCCAGCAGGGTGAGGTCGGCCGTCTGCGGCTCGGCACCGATCGCGACGTTCACCGCGGCGGGCTGATGCCCCTCGGCGGAAACGATCAGCACATGGTTCCCCTGGTCCGGCGCGCTCAGGCGGTAGGCGCCCGCGCCGTCGGTCGCGGCTCGGGAAACCTGATGTCCCCGTTGGTCGATCAGGGTCAGCGCCGCGCCGGATACCGGTTGCCCGTCTTCGCGGTGAATGCGTCCGGACAGGGGCGCGTCGCCGGCGCTCTCCGGGAACGCGGCGTGCGCCCCCGTTCCGGCGGGTGCCGGTTCCGGCCGGGCGGCTCCCTCGTCGTCCTCCCACAACGGCTCTCGCTCCCAGGCCTCCGGCTCCGACCCGGCCGTCTCGGCGTCGTCGTCGGGCGCCGTGTCGAGGTCGAGCACGGCCGGCTCGTCCGGTGCCGACTCCGCGCGCTGCGGCTGCGCCGGTGGCGTCGGACTGTCCTGCAGCGGAATCTCTTTCATGAACAGCAACACCACACAGGCCAGCAACGCCACCCCGGCAGCGGCGTAGAAGACGCCGTGCAGGGATTCGGTGAAGCCGATGAGAATCGGATCGCGCACCTGCGCCGGCAGCGCCGCGATGCCGCTGGTGTTGGCCTGCAACTGGTCGAGTTTCCCGGCGTCGAATCCGGGTGGCAGCACACCACCGAAGGCGTCGATGATCTTGTGCGGCAACAGATTGAACAGAATCGTCAGGAAGACCGCGACACCCAGCGTGCCCCCCATCTGCCGGAAGAATGTCGCCGACGCCGTGGACACACCCATATCCGACCGCGGACCGGCATTCTGCGCCGCGATGATCAACGTCTGCATACAGCCACCGAGTCCGAAGCCGATGACCGCGCTGTACACCAGCGGTTGCCAGAGCGGGCTGTCGTAATGCACCTGCGCGTACAGCGCCGCCCCGCACGCGATGACGAAAGTACCCAGCACGGGCAGGATCTTGTACCGGCCGGTGAGCTTGGTGATCTGCCCGGCGATCAGCGAGCCGATCATGATGCCCAGCACCAGCGGCAGCATCAGCAATCCCGCCTTGGTGGGCGAATAACCACGCACCACTTGCAGATACAGCGGCACCATACTGATCGCGCCGAACATCGCGATACCGACGATGAAACCGCCCAGAATGGTGATGGAGAACGTCGAATTCCGGAACAGCCGCAACGGAATCAGCGCGGCGTCCTTCATCAGGAATTCCACGAGGAGGAACAACACCAGGCCGGCGGCGCCGATCCCGTAGCAGAGCAGCGCCCGCGGCGATTCCCAGCCCCAGCCGCGGCCCTGTTCGGCGACGATCAGCAACGGCACCACACAGATCGCCAGCGCGATCGCGCCGAACCAGTCCACGCGATGCCGCTGCCGCTCGTGCGGCACGTTGAGCACCTTCGCGACCACGGCCAGCGCGAGCACGCCGATCGGCACATTCACCAGGAACACCCAGCGCCAGCCGTCGATCCCCCACAACGTGTCGTAATCGGAGAAGAAGCCGCCGAGCACCGG
>NZ_LZMK01000429.1:0-5971 GCF_001665865.1 Nocardia sp. 852002-20019_SCH5090214
AGATCCAGGGTTATATCGATCGGGCGCAGCATGGTCGCCTCGAGCACTGGGCCGATATGGCGATCAAGGCCGGCCGCTACCGCGAGCACCTGCTCGAGATGCAAGTCAAAAATGCACGCCTGCAACATGATCAGGACAGAGCAGACCGGGCCAAGGACAGCGACGAAGCCAGCGAGGAACGCCGGGACAAGGTTCACGGGTTGCAGGTGCGGGCCCTGCGCGGTGAGTACAACCGCAAAGACGCGATCCATACCCAGCAGCTGCGCCGCTACGACAAACAGATCGCGCAGGACCGGCGGTTGCACGATCTGAAGGTCGAATACCAGCAGTTGCTGATCGAGGCCCGCAAACGCGCGCTCGGGCTCACTGAAACACTCACCGACACCGACCCCGGCACCGTCCGCGCTCACGCCGCCAGCGCGGGGTGGGCGGCGGCCGAGGCCACCGCGGATCTGTCCGACGACCATCGCGCCCACGCCGACGCATGGGCCGAACGCTACGGCGAGGACACAGGGAACGACCCCCGCACCACCCTGGCCGATGCCCGTGCCGAGGCCGCAGCCCTCGACGACGCCGTCGATGAACTCCACAACCACATGAACACGCTCGGCGCCGAGTACACCCTGTTGAGCTACGGCGAAGCTCAGATGCGCACCTTCGATGCCGAATCCGGCCGAGACGATGGCAGTTCCGGCGAAGCGCTCGAAGTGCTCGACGGAGAGGTCATCGACGTCGCGGTCGAGGTCACCGGCGTCACCGGTGACCTCGATATGGGCGTCGACTTCGCGTCTCCGGTTCTTCCGCCCGTGAAGGCTCTCGGGCCCGCGCCGTCTGCGGAGATCGAACCATGATGGCGCGCAACCCCTTTCGTGCTTCGGTTCCGTTCGCTGCGGCGCCTGACCGGTGGCAGATGAAGGTGCTCGCGGGTGTGTATGCGCATGCGTCGGCGGCGCGGGAGATGGCCGCTGCGGCGCGGGCCGGTCGGGAGGCGACCGGTGAGCTTCCGCCCCCGTCATGGTCGCGGGCTTTCCGCACCGAGGTCCTGCTCGGCCAAGAGCTCGAGAAAGCGGGGCTGGCCGCGGGGGTGCCGCGGGAGTGGCTGAACCAGGCCCGCACCCGTGCCCATCTGGGTCAGCCGTGGCGCCGCGACCTGCACTGGCGCAACCCGAAACCGGTGGACCGGACCAGGCTGCTGGTCGGGCTGGCCGCCGAGGCGCACCGGATTCAGGATCTGGCCGCGGTGGCGGTCGCCTATGAGCATCGTGGCGCGCATGCCGAGCCCGGCACCGCGACCTGGGTCATGCGCAACCTGCGCCGATCCCGCACCCGCCTGGTCCAACTCGCACGCCTGCTCGCCGTCACCGACGACGAAGCACAGCACATGTGGAACTCGCCGCAACACTGGACCGCCGCCGCCGAGAGCGCCGGCGCCGCGAGTGTCGACGAACTCGACACCCGCTGGCGCGCCCACGCCCGCAGCGACCAAACCAGCATCGTGCTGCAGGCCCGCGCACTCACCAAATCCGGCATCACCGCACCCACCGGCGCCGCACTCCCACCACCCGACCAAATCCTCGACGTCCTTCGAAAAGAACTCGTACACAACAGTATTCCCGCCGCCGAGGGCGCCGACCGGCATCTGGAAGCCGACGTGGTCGCGTCGGCCGGGGAAGGCATCGAATTAGCGGTGGCCGCGACCGGAATAGGCAGCAGCGGCCATCACGACCTGGTACCGGATCTCGCCCCGGCGCCGCGCCAGCCCAGCCTCGGAGTCGAGGTCGAGCCATGACCGGGACACAACACCCTGTCGGCACGAGTGGTCGGCGTCCGGTGGCGCCGAACGCGGCGCAGAAGGCACTGCTGCGGCGGTTGAGTGCGGTGGTAGCCGACACGCGCGCGCTGCTCGATGCCGCCCGCAACCACTGGGAGGCAGGAGTTTTGGCGGAACCCTCTTGGTTCGCTCGCTTGGATGCGCTGATGGCGCGCGGCGCCGCGCTGGCGGAGCTGGGCCACGCCGGTGGAATCCCGCAGCGGTGGATCGATCTCGCCCGCCTCCAGGGCGAGCGCGGCACGGGATGGCGCACGCCGCAACGATGGCCCGTCCCGCAACCCGTGCAACTCGACCGCCTCATCGACGACCTCGCCGCCGAAGCCCGCGACCTCAGCGACGTCATGGCCGTCCACGCCGCCTACCGCGCTCGCGCCCGCAGCAACGAACCCGACTCGCAGCGCACACGCATCGAAGCCACCGCGGCGGTGCGCCACGAGCGCCTGACCTCGATCGCGGCGCTGTTGGATCTGATCGGACCCGAACGCGACCGGATCAGGCCGGCCCCGGATCCGATCTGGGCCCGCGCGCTGGCGGCCACGGTGCGAGACCGGGATCCCGATCTGCTGGCACAGCAATGGCGCGTCCACGCCGAACATGAACCCACATCGGTGGCTGCCTACCGGTTGCTGACCGACCACGGCGACATCGACTTCCTCCCTGATTCCGCCATCGCGCCGATCCCCGCGGTGATGGTCGAACACATCGCCGCAGCCCTGCGACTGCCACCCGGCCTGGCCGCTCACGACCCGCAGCTGGGCGCAGCCACCGACAGCGCGGTGATCGCCGCGTTAGGCGAGCCCCGGTGCTTCGAGTTCCCCACCCCAACACCCGGTGACGAGCAGCACGCCGGCGCCGGCCCGGCACTCATACATCGCGACAGCGGCCCCAGCCCGTAACGGCGGGCACACGCCCTCGACCCGCTGATTATCCGGCGGCAGGGCACCGAACCCGAGACCAGGAGAAAAGGATGACGACTCCCGAACCGACACCCGACCCAGCCCGCATCGCGGAGCAGACGTCGACCAGCTCGCCCGGCAGCGACCGTGTCCGGGGTCCGAACGCCGCCCAGGCTGCGCTGCTGCGGCGGTTGCGGGACATCGCCGACGGGCTGGCCCGGATGCAGGAAACCGGTCGCCTCGGCGGCGAATTCGGCCACTTTCCCTCCGAACTGTGGCACGACTACCTCGATGACTTGCACGACCGTGCCGACGCACTCACCGAGCTCGGGCGCGCCGGCGGCATCCCGTCACCGTGGCTCGACTACGCCCGGGGGCACACCGCCAGCGCGCAGGTGCCCGAGCGTTGGCCGGGGACAGATACGCGGGCGCGCGCCGAACTGATCGCCGCGGTGGGCGAGCAGACGCGGGAGCTGGGGCACGTCGCGGCCGTGCATGCCGCCTACCGGTCGCGAGTCGCCACCGGACCCCAACGAGAGCAGGACGCCTTCGCCGAAATGCTGGGCCAGCGATGGGACCGCATCGCGACGGTGGCAGCTCTGCTGAAACCGGTCGGCGCGGAACGCGAACAGATATGGCCCGACATCGAAAGTCCCACACGGCTGGCCGCTTTCGCACAGCCAATACGTGACATCGGTCCCGCCGAGTTGGCGCGGCGATGGCATTCCATCCGGTCGACGCCAGATGCCGCGGTGTCCGCGCATGCGGCGCTGGCCGACTACGGCGACTTGACCTGGGACCCGGATCGCGAACTGGTGCCCCCGCCACAATCACTGATGGCCCAAATCAGCGCCGTGCTGCATCCCGGCCGCAGCGTCGACAAGACGGTCGGTGCTGGCGCCGCGATCGACGCCGATATCGCCGCTGCACTCCCTGATGCGCCCCGCGAATTTCTGCCGGAGATCCCGACACCGGACCCGAACCAGGCTGTTGCACCCGCGCGCGACACCGGACCCGAACCGTGACATGACGCCTCGACTGTCGAGAACAGCAGCAGCGCAAAACAATTCGAATCCAGGTGCCCGCAGATGACTGAACCGCAATCACCGCCCGTGCAGCGAAGACCGGTGTGGCAGCAGAGGCTGCTCGACCGGATCCAAGACTTGTCCGACGACCGAGTCCGGCTGCTGCGCGCAGGCTACGAGACTCCACCGGGGGCCGGGGAATCGTCCATGCTGGCCTGGCGCACACACCTGCTGCAGTTGGCAGCCGACCGCGCCGAAGTCGAAACCCACGCTCACGCGATCGGCATCCCCGACACCGCGATCGCCGCTGCCCGAGCCGCGGGCAGCAGTGGGCGGCGAGCCGACATCAGCCCCGAGCCCGGCACCGACGCGGTCCGGGAGCATGTCATGACGTGGGTGGCCAGCGATGTCTGGCAGATGCAGCACATGGCCGCCATCGACGTCGCGCGCCGGATGCGCCGGGTGACTCATACACCCTCCTTCGAGCCCGAACCGTGGATGGTGGCCCAGTTCGAGCGCAACCTGAGCGCATTGTGGATCCGGGCCGGCAATATCGCCGACGCGATCGACCTCACCGTCGATGAATCCGCCGGAATGTGGGCCCGCACCAGCAGCGAGTGGCAGCGACTCCTGGCCGCCACCGCACACACCTACGACGCCGACGCAGTGGAGGAACGCTGGCGCGTCTACGCCCGTCCCGGCATCGAGACCAGCGCCATACGCGACGCCACGGCGATCACCCTGCGCGTGGATGTCGCCCTGTCCGAGCAGCCGGTGCGCATCCCCGCGCCGCACGCCATGAAGACCGCCGCCGCAGCAGCGTTCCTAACCCATTCCTCCGCCGGCGCTGACGCCGACCCCATTGCCGACGCGATCGACCGCGCGCTGCCCGCCGAGGCCGACCACACCCGGTGGGGCACACCCACACCCACCGGCCCACCACAGCATCCCGGGCCCGATCTCGATCACGGGGCCCAGCTATGAGCCACGCCTGCCCACACCCAGATCCACGGACTCCCAGCGGGTTCACCCGCCAGAAGAGGTAACAACCATGACCAACCCCGGTCCCGCAGTATCGATGGAGCAGTGGCAGGCGAAGCTGCTGGCCCGCATCGACAGACTGGCACGCACCTACGCGTTGGTGCAGGTGCGTGGTTTCGCTGGCTACGACGGTAGTGACGGCACCCCGGAGCAGGAGTGGCGTTCGCATCTGGACGCGTTGGAAGCCGAACGCGAAGCGATCGAACAGCTGGCAATCGAACTCGGTATCCCACCCCAATGGGTCGAACGCGCCCGCACCAACGGTGCCGAAGCAGCCCAACTCTCGTCCCCCACAACGGAAACCGCGCCCGCGCCCGCGAATCCGAGCCCGGAGGCCGGGATGCCCGAGGTCGCATCGGCGTCGAAGCAGTTGTTCATCGACATGGCCGTCGTCGATGTGTGGCATGTGCATCGGATGGCGTTGCTGTCAGCGGCGCGCGATGCCCGTCTCAGCGCCGGCCGTCTGGGGTTGGGCGCCGACCCGGTCGCCGATATGCAGTTTCACCGCAACATGAAGCTGCACCATCAGCGCGCGGCCGGACTGTCCGATGCCGCGCAACTGTCGGCGCCCGAGGTCGAAGCCCTGTGGAACAGCCCGCAAGTCCATACCGCGCGCCGGCAGGCTGCCGAGCAGATCAACCGGTGGGACGACCTGCACCTGGAATTCGAATGGCGCCGCTACACCCAGCCCACCACCGACCCGGTACTGCCGCCCTACATCCCCGTCGACCCGGACACCGGAACCCCGACCACCCACGCACAGGCACGCCCACCCGATCCCAACGAGCTGATCGCCCGCGCCGCCGCCGCGCTCGGAATCGACCCCGACCGCACCGACCGCCTCCCGATCCACCACGCAACCGCCATCGACATCGCCTTACCCGAAGCCACCGCCCGCGACTGGGAGCCGGATCCCGCCACAACACCACCGCCGCCCCCAATGCGACCCGACCTCGGGCCCGAGCCCTGACCACCGCATCCTCATCCCTCGGTGATGGCGCTGGCGCCGACCATCACTCCAGACCGATTCGAACCACCGCGAGGACATCCCGTCACGCCCGGCCCACCGGCCGCGGCCCGCTTCCCGACAAGGCGGAACATGATGTCCGACAACACATTCCCCCCATCACATACTCCCGACGCCAGCGCCGCAGACACCGCCGCGGCCCCGGCCGCAC
>NZ_LZMK01000430.1:0-601 GCF_001665865.1 Nocardia sp. 852002-20019_SCH5090214
TGCTACGGCGATTCCGGATCGTCGAGGTAGCGCCACCGGATTCGGGTGACCATCGAGTCCGGGGTGCAGCCGGTGTGGCTGCCGCAGAAGAACTCGCCGAACTGCGCCGGCGTCATCTCAGGGAAGCCCTCGGCGCGGACTTCTTCGTTCGTGATGGTGTCGAGGCGCTCGCGGCGCACGTCGAGAACTTCGACATCGACGATCCGTACAAGTGGTTCGCCGCGGCGGCGGCCCATCACCTTGCGGCACAGCGTGAGCCGGGTGCCGGGCGTCAGCATCAGCCAGCCCGTGCGGCGGGTGACGGTCTTTGTCCGGTCGCGGACCTGGGGTTCGGTGAGCGAGACCGACATCAGGCGTGGCATGAGGTGCTCCTGTTCTGCGGGTACTGGTTCCAGATCCGGCCGTCGAGTTCACGCCCGGCCGTTTTCGGGGTGCGGCCACCCCACTGCTTGAAGAAGAACGCGGTCCCGGCCTCGACGCACTGGTCGCGCAGGTCGCGCACCCAGTCCGCCTCGATCGGCCGGGCGTGGGGCCCGGATTCGCCGCCGACGATGACCCAGTCGATCGCCGGGATCGGCCGCCAGTCGGCGCAGCCGGGGCA
>NZ_LZMK01000431.1:0-32703 GCF_001665865.1 Nocardia sp. 852002-20019_SCH5090214
CGAGGGACGACTCGAGTTGATCGACGAGCTCTTCGATCCGAACATGGTCAACCACACCGCCCCCCAGACTCACCGCCCTGGCCACCGACCCCGATCGGGCGCGCACCCCTGCTCGACGATCAAGCTCAACGGGTGCCCCTCGGACGACTCGGGCAACCCACAGAGATCGCCGACGCAGTCGTCTTCCTGGCCTCACCGCAGGCGAGATTCATCACCGGCATCGAACTGTTCATCGACGGCGGCGAAACCCAAGTCTGGCCCAAATCTCGGCTACCGCCGGCCCGGCCCCGAACCCGACAATCAGCCCTTCGTACTGGTCGACCCCCCGACCCCAGGACAGGTCGATTTGCCGAGTAGTTCCACGAATTGTTTTGAGCTGGTGGAGAACCCGAGTTTGTGCAGAAGCGTCATCTCTTCGAGCATCGAACCGAACTTGGCATCCGGTTTCGGCGCATGCCGCCGTAGTCGCCGAAAGGTTGTCCGGCGTTACAGGATGCGTTGGCCTCCAATCGATCTCACTCGGGAACGGTCATTCAGCACGCTCGTGTCGGAGATCGGAACGGTCTTGTTGCCATGCCGCTTCCTGTATTCCTGGCCAGTCGGGTCTCCCTCAGCATCCGCCTGCGAGGACGGGTCGGCGGCGGGGTCGGTGTGGATGGTGCGGTGGGCGCCGTTGGCATCGAGGGTGCGACGGGGCCCGCTTCATCGTTCCGGTCGCCTGCCGGTCGGCCGCTGCGGCGACCGTCGGAGCGGGAAGGTCTCCGAGCGGGTCCTAGCATGCCTCGCGTGGGTGCGGTGTCGCGGTCTTTGTGCAGGTGAGCTGCATGAGGTCGAGGTGGCCGCTGCGGAAGTAGTCGGCGTAGGCGGTCATCTGGTTGATGTAGGCGTTGTAGGTGTCGTGCCCAGCGAGTTCGATCGCCCGGTCGCGGTGCTCGCGCAGGGCGGAGGCCCAGCACTGCAATGTGGTCGTGTAGTGCGGTCCGAATCTTTCGGTTCCGGTGACGGTGAATCCGGCGTCTTGCGCGTATTCGGTGAGGCCCGTGGGGTCGCGGCCGGTCAGTGGCGGGAGTCGGTCGATCGGGAAGATGGTCCTGGGCGAAAAGACGGAATCGGTATCCGCGAAACGGCTCTGGTGGGCGTCCGATCGCCCGCGGCCCGATGTGACGACGGTCTGCACCAGCAGCACCCCGTTCTCGGGCAGCACCCGGTAGGCGAAATCGAAGAAGTCGGGGTAGCGGCGCGGGTGGAGGTGTTCCAGCCGGCCGATACACACGATGCGATCCGGATGGCGGTCGAATTCCTCCCAGCCTTGGCGCCGCACACCGCCGTAGGGGCGGCCGCGGATCAGCCGGTCCACGAGCCGGTCCCGGATATACCGGTACTGGTGGCGGTTGCCGGTCAGCCCGATCGCGTTCGCCCCGTAGGTGTCCATGGCACGCAACATGATCGAGCCCCAGCCGCAGCCCACATCCAGCAACGTCATGCCCGGCCGCAGATCACATTTGGCCAAGGTGAGATCGATTTTCGCCGATTGGGCTCGTTCCAGCGTGTCGTCCGGATGTGTCCACAGCGCGCAACTGTAGGTGCGGGTCGGATCGAGGAACAGGGCGAAGAATTCATCCGGGAGTTCGTCGCGAGATGTGATCGCACCAGGAATGGGTCCGGTAACAGTCATCATCGCGGATCCCTTTGCACTCGAACACTGCCGCTGACGGGAGACGAGCCAGCTTGCTCCCTGCCTCACCTGCACGGGGGAGGTCCAGCACCCTGTCGAGCATAGGGAGGCTCACAAACCGGACTGAATACCTGTGAGCAGGAATTCACCCACATGTAACGGGTCCGGGCACACTCCGCTCACCCGCCTGGCAGGACCCCTGTGCGGCGCGGGTGGACGATGGGCGCCGTCGCTGGTTCGCCTGCCCGGGAACTGCTCGAAACGAGGCAGCCCTGGTCTCAGTGGCGTTTGGTGATGACGATCGGTTTGATGTCGGTGGGGATGTCGGCGAGTGCGGAAGGGGGAACGCCGAGCACCGTGGCGGTCACCTCGCGTGGGATCGAGTTCAGGGCGCCGAGCAGGCCGATATCGTCGCTCATCTCGGGGGCGCTGGTGTTGAAGACGATCAGCAGTTCGAGCGGGGCGTCGGTGCGGGCGTTCTCGAAGTAGTGGAAGAACCCTTGCGGGGCGAAGACCAGATCACCTGCGTGGGCCTCGAATACGTCGGTGTGGTAGCTGCCGTCGGGGTGGGTTCCGAGCAGGGTCCATTTGGCGGTGCCGGAGATGTGGTAGTTCAGTTCCCAGGCGGTGGGATGCCAGTGTGGTTCGCGGATGCCACCGGGATCGAGTCGCACGAAGTAGGCCGCGCCGTTCTGGCCGGCGAGCACCGGGAAGTTCTGTTCGTGTGCGCCTTGGAGCGTGCCGCCGTTGTAACGGCTGATATCGGCGGCGGTGAGGTGGAACAGATGCGGTGAGGTGTTGAGGTTGGCGTCGAGGTCGCTGGCGCTCGGCAGCGCGGTGGGTGTTGTCTGCGCGCAGGCCGCGGCTGTGGTCAGCCCCGCCCCGAGCGCCGCGCCTCCCAGCGCTGCCGCACCCGTGCCGAGAGCGGCACGCCGATTCACCGTCGGTGATTCCTGCGGGTCATCGCTCGACATATCGCTCCGTCCTGTCGCAGCGGGGGTCACAGCGTGCATTCCGAGCTGGTTTCCGACCGGCAAACACTACCGCCGGCGACGGGATTTCGGGTCGAGCGACCCGCGTCCGGCCTGTGATGTGTGAGGGGATCAGGTGTCGTGGGGGTGGAGCCATCGGAACACCAGCCCGGCTGCTCCTGCACCGGCGAGTTGGGCAGGCACGTAGAGCAGTGTGGCGGGCGCGAACAGGTTCAGCGTGATCGCGCCCAGGACCACGGCCGGGTTGAAGGCGCCACCGGATAGACCGCCGACGATGATCGCTCCGGCCGCGACAGTGGATCCGATCGCCAAACCCTGGAACTGAGATCGTGATCCACCGGCGGTGACGTTGAGCACCACGTAGGCCAACGCGAAGGTGAACAGGAATTCCACCGCAACACAGTCGGTGAGTACCCGGCCGGTGGGGTCGATATGACCCGGTGAGTGCGAGCCGACGACCACCGGGACTGCCAGTGCGGCGACCAGCCCGGCCATCACCTGCGTGAGCCAGTAGGCGCAAGCAGCGCCGGTCCGGATCCCGCCGCGGATGAGCACGGCGAAGGTGACCGCGGGATTGTAATGGCCGCCGGAGATGTGTTCGCCCGCGTACACCATCACCATCAGCACGACTCCAGCGGCCAGGGGCGCCAGAACAGTTCCGCTGCGCGCGGTAGCACCGACGGCGAAGACCAGGAAGAACGTGCCGATTGCCTCCACGGTGAGTCTGCGAGCGACTTCGAGTATCGGGTCCGCGGATCGCGCGTCGGCGCCGATCGTGGCGAAGTTCGTCGTATCGGGCATGATGCCCCACCTTTCCGAAACTGAGAGGTTCGTATAAGAGAAACGGTATGCAGGCCTATCCGGCTCACGCTCAGAACAAGCTAAGTTTGCTGTTGCAGAACGGTTACGGCAGCGGCTTCCGCGTTACGGTCCCGCATCACCCCTGGCCATATGTAAAACTCGCAGTATCGTAATTAGCGAGGTGCTGAACCGGAGCGCAGAAGCCAGGCGCGATCCGAGCCACGGTCGGAGCCAGCGGCAACGTCAGCGATCACCGGATACACGCAAGATCTCACCGGCACCCAGGAGGAAAGGAAATACGTATGGCGACAATAGGTTTCATCGGCCTGGGGGCCATGGGTAGCCGCTGCGTGCGCCGTCTGCTCGTCGGCAACACCGTGTGCGGCACCAACCGCACACCTGACAAGGCCGCCGGGCTGGTCGCACGCGGCATGATCTGGCGGGAGACGCCACGGCATGTCACCCGTCCCGTGGACATCATTTTCACCATGGTGTCCGACGACACGGCCCTGCGGGCGGTCCACGAAGGCCCCGACGGCATCCTGGCCGGACTGCGCCACGGACAGATCGTCGTCGACATGAGCACCGTCGGCCCCGAGACCGTGGCCGAACTCGCCGAGCGGATCGAGTCTCGGGGCGCTCACATGGTCAGCGCGCCGGTGTCCGGCAGTGTGCCCGCCGCCGCCGAGGGCAGCCTGGTCATCCTCGCAGGCGGACCGTTCGACGCGGTCACCGCGATCGAACCCCTGCTGTACCGCCTGGGCCGCCAGGTCGCCTACGTCGGAACCCGGACCCAGGCCCTGACACTGAAATTGGCGATGAACGTCGCGCTGGCCAACCAGGTCCTGGCCTTCAGCGAAGCACTGATGCTGGCGGAAAGGGCGGGAATCGACCCCGCTCAGGCCGCTTCGGTGATGGTCGACAGCCCCATCGGATCACCCGCGCTACAGGTACGCGCACCGATGGCACTGCACCTACCCCACCGTGCGTGGTTCGATATGCGCGCCATGCGCAAGGACCTCGGCCTCGCCCGCGAGACCGCGGCCGGTCTCGGCATGCAGATGGCTACCGCCACCACCGCATCCGACGCCATCGACCACGCCGTCGACCACGGGTACGGCCACCGCGACCTGGCAGGACTGTACGCCGCCCTGCACGGCCGGGCACCCGCCACCGACACCTCCATCCGGAGCCGACCGTGACCGAGGCATCCACGACGGCGCGCCGCGGCCGGCCCCGCAACGAGAAAGCCCGCGCGGCGATCCTGGACGCGGCGATGGACCAGTTGCTCGACCAGGGCGTCGCCGCCATGAACATGGACGTCGTGGCCGCGGCGGCCGGGGTCAGCAAAGCCACCATCTACCGCTGGTGGCCGAGCAAGGAAAAACTCGCGATGGACGCTCTGTACCGTACATGGGAATCGGCTCCCTCGACCCCCGATACCGGTTCGCTGCGTGATGATCTGCGAAATTTGTTGTGGCCGTGGACAGAACTGGTCACCCGACGCCCCTACGGCCGCGTCATCGCCGGACTGCTCGGGCAGGTGGTCACCGACCCGGATTTCGCGCTCACCTACCGCGCGCGCTTCCTGGACCAGCGCCGCGACCACGGCAGGCTGATTCTGCAGGAGGCCATCGCCCGCGGCGAGATCCCCGCCCGCACCCGCGTCGAAACCGTCCTGGACATGCTCTACGGCCCGGTCTACCACCGACTGATGCACGGCCACGCACCCCTCGACCACACCTTCGTCGTCGACATCGTCGACATCGTTCTGGACGGCATCCACCCCCGAATCGACCAGAGACCCCGTCGCGGAACCACGGATCCCGAAACGCCCTGAGGAGGACACATGACGATCAAAGCATTGACATCCACTTCCCGTGCCGCCAACCGATCACCACCGCCTCCTGCGTGGAAATACCGCCTCGACACCCGACTACCCCGACACGTCGATGACCCCGTTCTCGACACCCAACTCAATCGAAACACATTGGCCGACAACAATTTCGACTAGATAGAGGAGCACATCATGACAACCGTGCAATCCCCCGCGCATTTCCGCGCCTCCACGAAGCTCGCCGGGCATCTCCAGCGCGTCCTGACCGATCTGATCGCATTGCACCTCAACGGCAAACAGGCGCACTGGAACGTGGTCGGCCACAACTTCCGGGACCTGCATCTGCAACTCGACGAGATCGTCGACCTGGCACGCGAATACAGCGACACCGTCGCCGAACGCATGCGCGCCCTGGACGCGGTGCCCGACGGCCGCCCGACCACCCTGGCCCGAGCAACCACACTGCCGCCGCTGCCTCCCGGTGAACAGAGCACGATCGACACCGTCGACGCACTCACCGCACAACTGCGCGGCGCGGCGGCAACCGCACGCGAGGTCCACGACGATGTCGACGCCGAAGACCCCTCCACCGCCGATCTGCTGCACCAGCTCATCGACGGGCTCGAAAAGCAGGCTTGGATGCTCAGCTCGGAAAACCGGAACGTCTGACCACGCTGCCCTCGGTGGCGGTGCACGAATCTCGCATCGCTCACCGAGTTCCCGAAAGGCAAAACGATGACCGAAAAGATCCAACGAACCACCACGTGGTTCGCCACCCTCGCGCTAGCGGGGATCGTGACCGCAATTCCCGTGATGGCGATCGTGCCGACTGCGGCTGCGCCGACCACAGGACGGAGCATGGTGCAACCAGACCGACCTTGGGGTTCGGTTCACGATCCGATCGCCTCGGCACCCCTGCAGATCTGGGCGCCGTCTGGCTGCGGCAACGGCAGCTGCCTCAACCACGGCCAGTACAACAACAACCATGCCGCGACGACAACAGCCGCATAGGTCGGCGCGGTGAGCCACCGATAGAGCCGGGTAGATGTCACCACGGCTGTTGCTCCTCATGCGCGCAGCAACCTGGCGCCATCTGTCCGGCGAACTGCGCTTGCGCCCCGCCGCTTCGAATCCGGTTCCGGCGGAACCCTTTCCACCGGGCGGGGCAAGAACAGAGGATTGTCATGAGTGATGATTTCGTGCCCCAAACGAACAATTCTCGGCAGATCTTCGATGTATTCGCCGAGATCGGATCGCTGCCCGAGACGTCCGAGTCGATGCTGACCGACGTCTATTTCAGCGACTTTCCCCAGGCCAGCAGCCGGATCTTCCGGATCTACCGCACCCTTCCGTTGCATTACCACAACGACTGTGATGAGCACCTGTATGTGGTCAGCGGCGAAGGGGTATTCCATCTCGACGGTAGCGAGAGCCGGGCCCGTCCCGGAACGTTCCTTCGCTTCGCGCGCACGCAGATCCACGGATTCCCGACAATCACCACACATCCCTTCGTCGTGCTGTCCATCGATGTGCCACGGCGACGGCCCGACGACATCGTGTTCGTCGACCCCGAAAACGGTGACGCCCGGGCCTTCATGGCGCGAAACAACGTGTAGGGCAGAAAGCCCTCAGCCGATTCATTCCAGCGGTTCCCGAGATGTGCGGTGCTCGATACCAGTTGTCGTTGTGCGGGTGCCGGCAGCTTTGGCCGGGTCATCGAGTCCGCCTGGATAGTGCTGTGCGGTGAAGTGGCGGTCGATCGTGTCGGCGATGTCGGTGAGGGCGTCGAGTTGCTTCGTAGACAGGACGTCGGCGAAGCAGTGGCGAATGCCTGCCACATAAGACGGCCAGGCGGCCTGGAAGGCGGCCCGGCCAGCGTCGGTCAGCACGACATCGTAGCCGCGGGCGTCGCCTTTGCTCGGCGCGCGCACGACCGTGCCGCGGGTCTGCATCCGGGAGACCTGGCGGGAGAGCCTGCTGCGTTCCCACTGCAGCGCGGCAGCCATGTCACGGGCGCGCAACCTGTGCTCCGGAGTGTTGGAGAGTCTGAGCAGGATGACGAAATCCGCCTCGGTCAGCCCGAAGTCGCGGACCAACATGCGGGCGAGCACAACGTTGATTTCGATGCGTAAATGCTGGAACGCCACCCACGCGCGGGTCTCCTGCTCGTTCAGCAACTCCTGATCCATGGCTTCGACGCTACCATTTTGTTGACATGTAACTATCTTGCGGCATAGGCTGAAGTTGTTTACACAGCAACAAATGCTGACCGAGGATCACGACATCGGCAGCCGGGCCTGACCGTCGCGAGAGCGTCGGAGCCTCCCCGGCACCCGGCCTCGACATACCCGGATCGTGCAACGACGGGAGTCCGACATGAGTGAAGCGCTCGACTGGAATGCGAAGACAGTCAACGAATTCCGGGCGAACGAGGGCAAGGTTGGCGGGGTCTTCGAAGGCGCGCCGCTCGTCCTCCTGCATCATCGCGGACGTACGAGCGGGCACGAGCACGTCAGCCCGGTGATGTATCTCCCGCACGGCACTCGCTCCGACATCATCTATGTTTTCGCGACCGGGGGTGGCGCACCCACGAACCCGGGGTGGTATCACAACTTGATCGCTGCCGGTGTCGGCGGCGTCGAACGTGGCACCGATACCTACCGTGTGACGGTCCGTGAAGTGCCGGGCGCGGAACGTGACCGCATCTATGCGGAGCAGGCTCGGCGGTACTCGGGCTTCGCCGAGTACGAACGCCAGACC
Source organism: Nocardia sp. 852002-20019_SCH5090214 (assembly GCF_001665865.1). NCBI lineage: Bacteria > Bacillati > Actinomycetota > Actinomycetes > Mycobacteriales > Nocardiaceae > Nocardia > Nocardia sp. 852002-20019_SCH5090214. The sequence goes on from NZ_LZMK01000431.1 coordinate 8,066, forward strand.
GCCGGAATACGCACCATCCCTGTGCTCGAACTCAGCCGGGTGTAGGGCGAAACTGCCACGGTTGCTGTCAGGTGATTGTCAAGCGAAAGAAGATGTAACGATCATGACGAAGGCGGTCAGATACGACAGGTTCGGCGGGATCGATGTATTGCGGGTCGAGGACGTCGAACGCCCGGTACCAGCGGACCGTGAGGTCCTCGTCCGGGTGGCGGCGGCCGGTATCAACCCCAGCGAGTCGGTCATTCGGACAGGTGCTCTGGCGGAGTTGTTCCCTTCGACATTCCCTTCTGGGCAGGGCAGCGACCTTGCCGGGGTCGTCGAGCAGGTCGGTGCCGGCGTCGCGGCCTTTGACCCCGGCGACGAGGTGATCGGGTTCTCACAGAATCGGGCCTCGCAGGCCGAGCTGGTTCTCGTCGAGGCCGAAAACCTCACGCGCAAGCCGGAAAACGTCTCATGGGAAGTGGCGGGCGGCCTCTATGTCGTCGGCGTCACCGCATGGGGAGCGGTGCATTCGGTCGGGCTCCAGAAGGGGGAGACCGTCGTGGTCTCCGGAGCTGCCGGGGGCGTCGGCTCGGTCGCTGTCCAGCTCGCGCGTCGTACGGGCGCGACGGTGATCGGCCTGGCGAGCGTGGGTAACCATCAATGGCTTCGGGCGCAGGGCGTGATCCCGGTCGCCTACGGTGACGGCGTGGCGGACCGGATCAGGGCCGCCGCACCAGACGGTGTCGACGCTTTCATCGACACCTACGGCAACGGGTACGTCGAGCTGGCTCTGGATCTGGGCGTCGCGACCGACCGGATCGACACAATTGCCGATTTCGGTGCAGCTGCGAAGTACGGGGTCAGGACCGACGGCGGGTCCGAGGCCGGGCCGGGTGCCGAGATACTCGCCGGGCTCGCCGATCTGATTGCCACTGGACAACTCGAGGTGCCGATCGCGAATGTCTACCCGTTGACACAGGTCCGGGAGGCCTACACAGAACTCGAACACCGCCACACCCACGGCAAAATCGTGCTGAAGCCCCAGCCGACAGGGGGTGATGTATGAGTAACTACGACGTCGGATACATCATCGGCAGTCTGTCCAAGGAATCGGTCAACCGGATCCTGTCCAAGGCTCTGATCCGGTTGGCGCCACCGCAATTGACGTTTGCCGAGATTCCGATCAAGGACCTGCCGCTGTACAACCGTGACTACGACGTCGACTATCCACCGGCGGGCCGAGCACTCAAAGCGGCCATATCCGGCGTCGACGCGCTGCTGTTCGTGACGCCGGAGTACAACCGATCGATGCCCGGCGTGCTGAAGAATGCCATCGACTGGGCGAGTCGCCCATGGGGCGACAATTCGTTCGCACTCAAGCCCTCCGCTGTCATCGGCGCTTCGCCGGGCAAGCTCGGCACCGCGCTCGCTCAGCTCGGTCTGCGCAGCGTGCTCGGCTACTGCAATTCCCCCCACATGACGTCACCGGAGGCCTACATCCAGTTCCGCCCCGATAACTTCACCCAGGACGGCGAGGTCCTCGACGACTCGACGAAACAGTTCCTCACCGGATTCATGGCTGATTTCGCCACCTTCATCGCCCGCGTACACAGCGCGGTCCCGCAGCATGGCTGACCGAACCCCTCCGGTCGGCGAAGCCTGACACGAATCCGTCGGCGTCGTCACCAGTTCGCTGGTAAGTGCCCGAGTCGCCACCGCCGGAACCGGGGCATTACGGCCAGATCGTGCAGGCTCCACAGCGGATCCACGATGTCTGGATGACCGGAGTCCTGCTCCGAACCATCGGTCGGCAGGAAAAGGAGCTCGCTTGCCCAGTGCAGCCGCACTGATCCATCGGACCACAGCTTGAAAACGGTCAGCAGCGGAACCGGATGGCCATCCACGCCGTCGCCGCCGTAATCACGGCGAAAACTGCAATTCGCTGCCGACAGCATCGGGACTTGGCGCCACCCCCGTTGCCGTGCAAACGCCGCTACCCGCTCGATTGGGGCCTTCGCCACGATCGCCAGATTGCCGCCCAGACCGTCGAAATGAGGGCTCGTGCTGTCCCACATGTCGATCAGCGCGGTGCACGACGGGCACGGTCCTTCGGTGGCGGGTAGTTCCGAGAAGATGCCGCTCGTCGGTCTGGGCCGCTCATCGCCCGGGTGGCGTGGGAACATGTAGTTGTACAGCATCAGCGTCTCGGTGTCGCCGAACAGTTCGGACATCCGCACCGTCGTGGCGGTGCCGTCGTCTCCGATTCGGTCGAATACATAATCCTCGGGCACCACGCCGCCGGGCGGTAGCGCTCTGCGCTGTGTGGTGACAGCGTCCATCAGTCGCTGAAGCTCGGCCTCTTGTCGGAGTAGCGCCTCACGCGCTTCGCGGTACTCCGGTGGCTCGTTCGGAAAACCCGTCGACATGCAGACCTCCTCGACCGGCGCGCCATTAACCATACCCACTTGGCGCCCGCCCGCACCCTGCGGTCGCATTCCGAGACAACCATGCGGTGAGGCCGTTCGAGCGTGCATGGTGAACGACACATCCAGCCAAGTATGAGCGGTTGCACCGGGCCCCTGCTCAGTCGGTTCGGATAATTTTCCCGGGAGTGTCGGATTATCTGGACAGTGTCCGATCGGCGCCGTTTGGGGCGTTGGAGGTCGCAGCGGCGGGGCCGAGGGCGGCTGTGTGGCCGTCGTCGGTGATGCGCCACTGGCGCCTTACCGCGTGTCTCGAATACCGGTATCGCACAACAGCTTTTGTTCGTTCAATGTGGCCATCGCCTTATAGACGCTGCGTTTGCGTGTCAGCAAAGGCAACATCGGCGGCTGGACACGACTCCGAACCCGAGGTCCGCCAGGACTACGTCAGCTCCTACAACCTCGGGCGCTTCGCGGAATCGGCGCGATTCGTGCGTACCCACCCGGAAGAACCCGATCCTGGCTGAACTGCTGCCACGATCCAGACCCCGACGCAGATTGTCGCCGGAGACCACGACGACCTGGTGCCGTGGCCGAACAACCAGTACCTCGCCGACCTGCTACCCCACAGCGAGGCCCACCCCCTGTCGACGCCGGCCACTTCGCCTGGGAGGAAAGGGCCGGACGATTACGGCCGGCTGGTGGCCGACTGGATCGGCGGCGGATATAAGCACGTCGCCGCTCGATAGAACGTCGTCAGCACCGAACGCTCGCCCCGACAGACCTCAGAACGCCTTCATCCGACAAGAGCGTAGAGGCGTTCGCATGTCCCGAGCCGCTTCCCCGACAGTGGTGCTCGTGCACGCCGCGTTCGCCGACGCGTCCGGCTTCGCCGATGTGATCCGCGAACTGTCCACCGCGGGCCTGACCAGGGCATGGGATCCGACGTAGCCGGAGGCGCCGGGGAGCAGGATTTTCATGATCGTCCCACTTTCCGGGGCGTGGCTGCCCGAGATCGACTCGAGCAGCTGAATCGCTGCCACCTTCGATGTGCGGACTTTCGGGCGCGGCACCGAGGGCACGAACCTGCGACAGTCGTCTACGCCCGAGAGCGGCCTTGGGGATCCCGAGTGGGAACCCCGCGTTCGCGAAGCCTGTTCAGAACGGTCATACCGTCGACACCCAGATGCCGACCGACCCTGGCAAGCGACCAGCCCAGCCCATACAGATGGACAGCCTCATCAACCTGCTCGGAAGTCAGACCACGGCGACGCATCGGCACCCGATGCCGATGCAGGATCTCGCTGACCGTCCGCCGCGCGATCCCGAATCGGGTCCCCAGTTGGTACACCGTCTCGCCACTCATATATCCGGTGACCAGTTCCTGAACCTGATCGGTACCGAGTTGGCGGGCCCGGCCAGGTTTCGATCGGGCGGCGGGCAGCGGAGCGGGTGTGGTGGGGTCGGGAAGCTTCCGAAGCAAGGCTTCCAGGGCTTCTACCTGGCATTTCGTGTTCGAGTAAGCTCCCCCAACGTCCACCACGCAGACTGGCCGGTCAGGGCGACGAAACGCTTGTCGCTTCAGGGTTGGGCGTCTCCCATCCTGCCGCCGACGAATCTGCCCCTGATCTCACACCCAGCGACAGTTAGCGAGGTGCGTCATCTACTGCCTCATCCGATAGCAGGTTGTGCCCGACTCGGTCATGTCGAATTACCATGGCGAGAGATTCACGAAGCCTGGACCTCTCCTGCCCCGGGTTTGGACAAGCATCGACAAGCACCTCCCTTCCACGAACGAGCAGGTTGTCGCTTTCGCTGCCAACGGTACTGCGGTCGCAAACCGCATCGAGTAATTCACGGGCAGCCTGATCGGAATCGGCTAGGCCGGCCTCGATGAAAGCCGCAAGTATCGACGAGTGGTCTGCTGCTGGTGTCGCAATTGTCGGATTGGGTTCGTTGGGGCGAGTTGTCAGCGTAGTAGTGGCCTTGTGCGCTATCGCATCGGAGCTAGACGCAGCAAGTCCTGTGAGAAAGGTCCTGACGGCCGGCCTGTTGTCCGCAAGCATCACTTTGATTTCGCTCCACACTGTATCGTTCAGCTCGGCAGAGCGTTCCATTAATGGCACCAGCGCTTCTGCCAGCCTGGTAATGTGAGTTCCGATAGGGCCCTCCACCAGCCGCATCGCTTCCATGAGCAGGAACTGTTCAAATCGCGGCGTGTTTGCTGCAAACCCGTCCAGTAGAGCGTCCAGGGCTAGTACAGCGCCTGGCATTACAAGACGGTTCACCTCACTCGCACGGTCGACGACATCCAGCCTTCTGAGGACCGCGTCGCGCAGATTGCGCCTCTCGGCGAAGATATAGCCAGCCGAAAGAAGCCAGGTATGACGCCAGTGGGTCGAAGGGATGAGAAGCTCGAGTTTGTCGGCCGCATGCTCATCCTCCATCAGACGTTGAGCGGCGAAAAACTCGGCGATACTGCGAACCTCAAAAGCCACACCGTTTTGTCTTGGGACAAGCAGCACCAATCGCTGTTGCGCGAGGTGTAGTATTTGCCTGACCAAAGCGTTCAACTCGGTGTCGCGATACCCATCGGAGGTGAGGATTTTGCGAGCAATTTGCTCCAGATGGCCGACAGTCAGGATTGATTCAGCAGAGCCCGCACGCTCCGCGTTGACATGAACTTCAAGTCCAGATTCTTTATGAAGTTGATCGAACTGAGAGCGATAGCGCTCTAGAACATTGCCAATGCCCTCGGGTTTATTGCACTCTCGAGAATAAATGACATCGTAATAGCTTTTAAAGAGGGCATATCGGCTGGCCGGCGCCTGTCTGCGCTGTTCGAGCAGGATACTCAGGATGGTCACCTGTAGCGGCGATGTCATCAACCTGGCGGTATCAGCACCGTGGGATGCGGCGCGCAGCCGATCGAGCGTCTGATCTTGCCGTTCGGGGTCGTCGGCGAATCGAGATTTCAGTAACCGGGCTGCGTAGCTCATCGCGTGGTCTCGGTCCAATGGAACCAAGTGCAGCTCTTCATAATTGATGGCTGGGTCTTGCTCAAAACCGATGGGCCGGGATGTGCAGACAGTGAAAACATCGGCTCCGAGCGCTGCCATCTCATTCAAAAAATTCGAAATTTGATCGGAGACCTCCTCGCGGATGTCAGCGGAAGCTACTTCATCCATGCCGTCCAGTACAACGAGTAATGGCCAGGCCGATAAGAGGCGCTTGGCTTCCGGAATCGTAATTGGATCGGAGCTGCGATGGTTGATGAGGTTGACGATGTGCTGCAACAAGGTCAGATGCCTTGGCTTGCTAACTTCGTCGGCAAAGGCGCTGAGAACGACCCGCACAGGCAATCTATGCAAGGTGGGAGTAGGCAAGCCGACAAGCTCAAAGGACTCCTGGATATGCCTTGCCTGCTCGGCTACCTGCTGAGTGATGTTGCCGCGCGCTGCTTCCCGCACAAGTGCTACCCGATACAGCTGGCACAACAATCGTGACAGCGTGGACTTGCCGGCGCCCGGTCCCCCTAGAACGACGATGCGGTCTCGGACAGCGGGTTTGAGACCAGGTGCCATGACCTGGTCACCTCGTGTGACGAGCGACCGCAGTGCCAGCGACTGCTGTTGATGCCCAGGGGAGAACGAGGAGGGGAGATCGACCGCAACGTCCGCCAAGGGCAGTGGCGAATTTGCGTCGTCGCCGGACTCGCTGAGTTCCACCCTCGTGTCCCGTTGGAGTGCTCCCGTGACATGACCGATCCATGCCTGTGCCAGACGTTTGTCTGTCTCGGTGACGTGCTCGTAGAGCCGCGAAATTACATCACCCGGAAGAACAAGATCCGCGTAGCGATGACGCACCTCCGTACTGCCGTCCAACAACCGCTCTAACTGCTCTGCATGCCATACCGCATAGTCCTTAAAGTCGGGCATCCCGATCTTGCGGGCGCGTTTCCCGGAATCGTCAGTGAGATCACGGAAGTGCGCAAATATATCCCGGACCCTATCTAGTCCTCCAGTTTCGGCAACCGGCGTGACCACAACATTCGTGGCGATGATGAAATAGTCAGGCTTGTTCTCGGCGCGATTCTTTTTCGGGTCGATCCATTTGCGGAGCTCATCGGTAAGCTGCGCAAGGAACCACTTTTGGTCCTCCTCGGTAGTCGTCAGCTTCTCTTTGTACTTCGCCTGGATTACGCCGTAGCCGTTCCAGCGACCTTTGCCTCCCATGTCGACCTCACCATTGAAGGTCGCCTCGCGACCGCCATCGGGCCCGGTGCCGAAGATGCTGACGCCAGGCCCCAAGTGGGCAAGCGAAAGTGCTTGTACGAGATGCTCGAAACGGTTGTTGCCGAGCCGGGTGAGGTCGTACGTCATGCTCGAAAGCGTACGTGTCGCGGAGCGAGCAACCTAGACCACAACACTCGGTAATCGGCTACGACACACTCAGGGCACCACTCTGATCGGAACCGACTTGGCCGGAGCCGATCTCGCCGGCGCGGATAGGTCTGGGCTCGGCTGACCGGTGCCATCACACACCCGACGCCGGGGTCGTGAGCGCGGCAGCGGAAGCTGCTGGCGCCCGCCTGGCAGCACCGTGGTCGTGAAACCACATCTATCAGAAACGATTCAGCGCGCCGTGTGCTGAAAAGCGTGACCCCCTTGGGTTGTCCTCCTCTGCGGACCAGGGCCGCGACGCGAATCACGAACTGGTAGAGCTGACTTCACGGTGAAATGACGCGATCCGGAGTTGCAGGATCACCGTGTCGGGCGCATCGGACGGCTATGTAGGCGCCGAAACGTCGAAGTCGTTGCTGCACACCGAGTTTCCCTGTGTCCTGACCAGCGTAAACGTTTATGTCGTGGCGGGTGTCGGTTCTGGATCGTGCCCTGCGGCACGCAGCGCAGTTTCCAGAGCCGGATACCGGTAGTAGGTGTCGCCCTCGGCCGAAAGAGACTGGACTTTTGCAAGGAATGCGATGAACACTGCCGGCTGAGCGACCCCCAGGTGCGTGGTGGCCCGGTACAACGACGCAGCCAGTTCGGGCATTTGGGAAGCCATTCGGCACTGGTCATTATCAGTCCAGGCCGTCAACGCAGCTCTCAGCTCGTCGAGAGATAGGAAGGCGGCGTGCTGAAGGAGGATCTGGCCGACTTGTTCCCCGGTCCGGAAGTTCCATGCCTTGCGGAGAAATTCGACGATGGCGGGAACGAAGTACGGCGCGGGCGCCATCGCGACCACATTCATCCGGTGCAATTCGCTCAGGCCGGTGAAGCGCTGTTCGAGCTGGGGCATTCGGTCCCGGGCGTATTCGCTGCGCACTACGGCCAAACACTCCGCGATCTCGACCGGGAGCGGATCCCACGCACCGTCGGGGATAGACAGTGCCACCAGCAGCTGCTGCAACCGTCCGGCCAGCGGATCGTTCACGATCGTCCAGAAGTAATCCTGGTCACCGAGGCGGGCCACTGCTCGCCGTTGGATCTCCCCGTCAGCGTGCTGAAAGAGGTCGCGCTGACTGGCGAGGGCCGACTCGACCAGGCTGCGGTCGCGTTCGGCGAAGGCGCGCAGGACAACCGCGGCGCGGTTGGCGTACTCGACGGGGTGCAGTCGACCTCCAGGGTCGATCTCGCGGAGCGCGTGCTTGGCGGCGAGCTTGGCGATATTGCCGCGAGCAGTAGTGCGCACGCGGTCGTAGAAGACGGTCTGGATGTGCGCGATCTCCGGTACGAAGGACGGATCGCAGGTGTAGTTCTGGAACGCCTCTACTGCCTTTGCCCCCTGTGTCGGAGGGTGCGTGAGCAGGATGGACAACGCGGCGCCGAGATGCGCGCGGGCAGCTTCAGGACGTGGGGCGTAGGCCTCGCCGGAGGCGCGCAGCGAGGGATGGACACAGAGGTTGCGGTCTTCACGAAGGCGGTCGAGTTCACGCTGGTCGATCACATCGATCAGTTCGAACTCGGTGGCGTTGACCAGTAGACCGGCCTCAATCGCTTGCATCGCTCTCACGCCCTCACGAGAGGGCCCCTGGCTCTGGGCGGATCGAAGTGTTTCGCGGAAGACGACCGCCTGGGGGTCGCCGTCATCGGCCAGCACAAGCAACTTGCCGATGATGTCGGCCGTGACCGCGGTCCAGGTCGAAGCGATGCACGAGCGGAACACGCCAGCGTTGTAGCAACGCGCCGCTTCCTCCGCCAGCACGCGAGTTTCCGGACTCCACACCCGAGCAAGCAATGTCTCCAAATCCGCCAACAGGACCTCCTTCGTCTGCCTCACGCTATCGGCCCAGCGGGATCGGTCGTTTCACTGTCAACGGATACAACTCCGCGATGCCCGAGTGGCGGCTGCTCGTGCTGGTCAGCGCCGTCGGCCGCTGGACCCGCCTCACGCCGAAGGACGCGGCGGAATACGCGCCGCTGACGGTCGCGCAATTGGATCGGCAGTGGCAGGGCGGGCAGCGCATGCTCGATGAGAAGCGGCGTCTGCGATGCCGACAGTTGTCTCAGGTTGTCGAGAACCATCGCATGCGGCTGCAACCTGTTGTCCTGCAAGAAATTCGACGAACCTGCGATCGTGGAACGTTGTTTATGGCAATCGATCATCAGAACTCGGCAGGCTTCTGGTTCGCATTTTGCGAGTGATCGACCATGGACGATACCGGCAGGTTCGCCAGCTTTGGTGTGGGGTTCGGCAGGCTTGGCAGCAGGTGTATAGAGTGGTAAACGCGTGGCGCAGAGACGCTTTCGTGACACGCTGTTTGGGGGAGCCCGGTTCCGCCCGCAGACCGGCACCGGGTTTCGCCCTATTCAACTCTGCTCAGAAGCTGCGAGGTTCGTCGCCTACCCTGGTAGCCGATCGGGCAACACGGCAAGCGCAGCCGGGCGGAAACAGGCCACCTCGAACCTGTTAGCTCGTCGGCCACTTCCTCTGTGCGATCAGCTTGCCTTGTTGTATGCCTCGATGATGTCGGCTTGGATTCGCCCGCGGCTGGGAACGTTGTAGCCGTTGTTCTTTGCCCATTCACGGATCGCGCCGGTCTGCTGTTTGTCGGCAGTGGTGCGCATCCCGGTCTTGGCCCTCTTCCGAGAGACTCGGCCGACCTTGCGAGCGGATCCGGTCCATTGCTCGAAGACGCTGCGGAGCTTGCGCGCGTTCTTGGTGGATAGATCGATCTCGTACTCGACGCCGTCGAGGCTGAATGACACCGTCTCCTCGGCCTTCGATTTGCCGTCGAAGTCGTCGATCAGTTCGACGATGACCTTTTTCGCCACGTGGTTGCCGTCCATAGTTCGTCGGAACATGCTGCCGAAGCATTCAACGGGAAGCTTAGGCTGCGCGACCGCGCGTTGATTTATCAGACCGGTTCGTCTCCCTGACTGGCCGCTGATTGTTGGTGATGCGGTGGCCTGCGCTCGAATTCGGATGTGGAAGTTCGAGTCGAACGCTCGCGGGCAAGGGTGATTGCTGGCAGTGGTGCTGCGGTGTAGGGATGTCGGTGGTCGCCATACGCGAAATCGGCTCGCGGTCGGTCTGCCTCACTACGTCGGCGGGCCTGGACCACCTGCAGGGAAGCCCGCAGCTCCTGCTGGGTTGCCAGGGTCCGCTCCGGACGATACGCCGCAGTGGTGAAAATGAATGCGGCGCAGTTGCTCTCGGCGCGTATATCAAAATGATCGGTGCTTACCGGCCACGCTACCGCCGTCTGATTGCCAACTGTTAGCTAGACTTGAGATTTGGTCCGTGTGTCTCGCTTCGACACGCCGGCGCGATCACGCGCTTGGACCTGCGAAGAGGCGATATTCGTTGCTATCGCACGCTGTTGCGGTGATCTGAGGCGTCCCACAGAAATCTCACGTTTTCGATGGGAAACGCTGGGGTTCGCCGGGGTTCAACGCGCCGCTCCGAGGCTACTGAAATGGGGATTGATCAGGCATTTCGAGGACTGTTGCGAACCGGCCGGAGCGCTTGAGCGTGTGTCAAGTGGTCGCAGGTTCAAATCCTGTCAGCCCGACAGACGAAAATCCCCTCCGACCAGGGTCGGAGGGGATTTTTTGTTTCCGGTTGAGAGTCATTGTTGACTGCCAGTGTGCCTAGAGTGTGCCAACGCGCAGAATGCCGCCTGCTGGCTTCGCAAAGGGTGGCACCGTCCCGTGGCTGGTGGGCTCGTCACACGGCACCTTCGGTGCATCGAACTTCTTCCGCGCGGACCACTCGGGGTCGCCACAGGCGTCGTCGACCACCGTGCTGACCACTCGGCGGAACGTTGTGGCGTCACCCAGAGGAAAAATTTCGGCTCGCGCGGCATGCCGCACCGAGCGGTGGCGGCGTTCGACGCCGCGCTGCTGGCTCGGTTTCCGAATTGTACTGCTGCACAGAGAAGTTGAGTTTGTAGGACAAGCTGTCGCAGTTTGCTGTTTCCGCGGCTCGGGATCGCTCCCGCAGCGTTCGCATGTCAGCGCCGGCCCGTCTCGGACATGGCGGGATATGGTGCCCGGGATCGAGCGAAAACCTCGTTGCACCACCGGTGGCGCCACCGCTACGTACACCTGCCGATATGGTCCGAGGAGCGGGCCCGGGCGAAGGAGGCGGCGATGGTAGTGACATCGGGGGCGGGTGTCGCGGCACCGGGATGGTTTACGCGGGCCATTGCGGAACTGCCCGAACATCGTGAGGTCGACGTCGGGGGCGGTGTCGTTCATCTGCGGTGCTGGGGCCGGGCGGGGACGGCCGGTGTGGTGCTGGTGCATGGCGGATCGGCGCATTCGGGCTGGTGGGACCACATCGCTCCGTTGTTGGCGGGTACGCATCGTGTGGTGGCGCTGGATTTGTCCGGGCACGGTGACAGCGCCGTGCGATCCCGATATCCGATCGAGGGCTGGGCGGACGAGGTGATGGCCGCTGCCGAGGCCGGCGAGATAGCCGGACGGCCGTACGTCGTCGGGCACAGCATGGGTGGGCGAGTGAGCGCCGTGGCGGCTGCTCGGCATCGGGAATCGCTCGCGGGTCTGGTCGTCATCGATTCTCCGTTTCAGGAGCCGTCGCAAGAGTCCATCGTCCGGCAGTTGCTCCACCGGCCGAAGACGTACCCGACGCGGGACGAGATCTGTGGCCGGTTTCGAACCATTCCGGACCAGGAGGTTCTGCTTCCTTACGTCGCGCGGCACGTGGCGGAGGAATCGGTGCGAGACACCGGTGCCGGGTGGGGCTGGAAGTTCGATCCCGAGATGTTGCGCAAGCGCCTCGAAGACGGGCGTATCCCACCGCTGGGCTCGCTGCGGGCCGTGGACGCATCCGTGCTGTACATCCGATGCGAACGCGGTTTGGTGACCCGGGAGCGGGCGCTGGAGATCGCGAGATTGTTCGGGCGGCCCGCGACGGTGGTCGAATTGGCCGAGGCCGGTCATCACCCGATGATGGATCAACCGCTTGCGCTGGTGGCGACCTTACGGACCGTCCTCGCCCAGTGGGATTCGCGCGTTCGACCGGAATAAACGGCGCAGCCTGCTCCGTTCGACGTCTTATGCCGAAACCTTTCTCGGAAGCCGAGCGTCAAGAATTCCTGGCGGGCAAGCACATCGGAGTGCTGTCGGTCGCCGCTACCGACGGGCGTCCACCCGCCACCGCACCGATCTGGTACGACTACACCCCGGGCGGCAATATTCGCATCAACACCGGCGCGGCACGCCGCAAGGCCAGGCTGGTGCGGGAAGCCGGCGTGGTGACACTGACGGTGCAGCGCGAAGAGTTGCCCTATCAGTACGTCATCGTCGAAGGCACGGTCATCGAGGCCGCCACCCCCTCGCCCCGGGAGGCGCGGGTGAGCATCGCCAGCCGCTATCTCGGTCCGGAGGAGGGCCGCGCCTTCGCGGACCGGATGGACGGCAACGACTCCGTACTGTTCACCATCCGCCCCGACCGCTGGATCAGCCAGGACTACTCGGGTGATCTCTGACAGCACTGTTCGGGCGTCCGATCGGCGAAGTAGTTTGCTCGACATGAGCAGGTTCAGCCGGCGGTGGTCGCCCGTTCGTTCTCGGTCCGCCGGTGGGTCGTGAAGGATCGACTCGGCGACGGCGCAGGCGACGCGCAAGAATTCGGTGGCCGGCCACATGATTCTTGCCGCCGGACAGGCCGTCGGCCTCGACGACTGCGCGGCGCGGGCGGTATCGTCCGCCGCCTGACCGAGGCAGCGGTAGCGGCACTGGGGAACTCGGCCAAGCGAATCAAGCTGTCCGACCGAACTATTGCCGCCGAGTTCGTCGACGCCCGCATACCACCGTCATCCACCGTGTCGAACGCCGGCGACTGCGGGCGTCGTGATGTTTCGCCACGAAGTCGTGATCACACCGTGCTGATAGAAGGGAGCGGCACGGAGGCGTTCGCCGATGACGCCGGGCTACCATCTGTTTCGCTCTCCGGTTCCGAATAAGACTCCGCTTCAACGACTTCCGACCAGTCCTGGCGTGCGAGCAGCGCATTTCGATGCGATGTTCACGCGGAAGCCACTCGGGCACTCAGATGTTTACTGAACGGTAGCCATGGCTAATCCGTGGCGGGGGCCTCCCTGTTTCACCCGATCGAAACTGCTCGACCTCTCACCGATGCACCCCTGATCGATTACTCGTTCCGGACCGCATCGGCCGCAAGTCAGAATGTTCGTCGAAAGGACTGAGGGACAGTGCATTACCTATGTTCGAGCTCGGCCATGGTTTCGTCCGCCGGTGGTGGCCGGTGACAGCCGAGATGGAGATCCTCGAACTGACAGACGAGTTCTACCAGGATCCGCATGCGACCTATCGGGCGCTGCGCGAGCGCGGTCCCCTCCATCGCATTCGATTGGACGGTGTGGTCGGCTGGTTGATCGTCGATCACGACGTGGCCAGGCAAGCCTTGGCGGAGCCGACCATCAGCAAGCGCATCGGGTCGCCCGAGGGACAGGCCGTGCTGGCCAAAAACGGTGCGGCCGAGATGTTCAACACCGCCATCAGCGACAATATGTTGTTCGCCGATCCGCCTCAGCACACGCGTCTGCGCCGCCTCGTGGCGAAGGCGTTCGCGGGGCCCGCCATCCGCGATCTGCAACCGAGAATCACCTCGATCGCCGACAGTCTGCTCGACGACATCAGCGCGCGAACGACTGTCGACCTCATCGACAGCTACGCGTTCCGGCTGCCGATCGCGGTAATCTGCGAGCTGCTCGGGGTGCCCGACGACGACAAGGCAGACTTCCGCTCGTGGACCGCCGTTGTCGTCAGCGACACGGCCACGAACGAGGAACGCGCCGCCGCCGGGGTCACATACTTCACCTACCTGACGAAGTTGATCGCCGAACGCACCGACGACCCCCGTGACGACCTGCTCTCCCAACTGATCATCGCGAAAGACCACGAGGACCGGCTGGACCAGCACGAACTCATCGCCATGCTGCTCCTGCTGCTGATAGCTGGGCATGAGACCACGGTCAATCTGATCGGCAACTCGGTACTCGAGCTACTGCGCGAGCCCGCAATCGCCGAGCGGTTGCGCGCGAACCCCGAGGCGATACCCGCCTACGTCGAGGAGATCCTGCGCTTCCAGGGGTCGCTGCACTTGGCCACGGCCCGCTACACCACCGCCCCGATCACGTTGGGCGATCAGGACATCGACGCGGACGAATTCATCCTCATCTCGCTCGCCGCCGCAAACCGCGACCCCGCCCGGTTCGCCGAGCCGGACCGCATCGACCTCGAACGACCCGAGAGCCGGCACATCGCCTTCGGACACGGCATCCATCACTGTCTCGGTGCCGCCCTGGCACGAATGGAGGCCACGACCGCGATCTCGAGGCTGCTGGCCACTTTCCCGGATCTGTCGCTCGACGGCGAATTCAGCGATCTGACGTGGCGAAAGAGCCTGTTGATTCACGGCTTGACCAGCCTGCCGGTCCGCCTGGCCGCACGCACGGAATCTCGCACCGGGCCCGTGACCGACACGGACCGCGTCTCCGTCATGGCCTGACCCGGCCGTCGACACGACGAGTGGTACATCGCGGCAATCCCATTCCGGCTCGGCCCCAGCGATGTACCACTCACCCGTGAGGGTGCCAGGAAGTCGGGCGACGCGATCCGTCTGCGGAAGTCCGCTTGGTCGACCACCGCAGTCTCGCCGCACGTACAGCTCAGAGCTGTGGCCGAGGCCTCTCCACCTGCTGGCATGGCTGCCTAGAGTCTTGTGAGACATGAACTTTGGAGGTTAACGTCGATTCTTGGTGTCGTAGGTCGCCGTCTGGGCGTAAGCAACAATGATCGCAAGGCCGATGCCGACCCACAGTCGTTTCCCGTGGCGGGTGAACGACGGAAAGGACCTTCGATGACGTCCGGCTCGGCTTCAGGCCCGACTTTGATGGCGGTCATGGCCCACCCGGATGACGAATCCACCAGCGCGGGAGGCGTTTTGAGCCTGTATGCACGGCGGGGGGTGCGTACCGTTCTGGTCACCTGCACGAACGGCGAGTACGGTGACGGAATCGACGGTGCGAAACCTGGTTCCGCGGGCCACAATGCGGAGCGGGTTGCCCGAACACGTCTTGCGGAGTTGCGGACAGCGTGTGCGCATCTCGGTGTCGGCACGCTCGAACTTCTTTCTCACCACGATTCGGGCTCGATCGATCAGGTGCGTCCGGCGTGCACCGTCTTCGCTGACATACCACTGCAGACCGTCGCCGAGGAGTTGGGCGCGCTCATCGAAAAACACCGCCCGCAG
This sequence comes from Nocardia sp. 852002-20019_SCH5090214, assembly GCF_001665865.1. Taxonomy (NCBI): domain Bacteria; kingdom Bacillati; phylum Actinomycetota; class Actinomycetes; order Mycobacteriales; family Nocardiaceae; genus Nocardia; species Nocardia sp. 852002-20019_SCH5090214. The sequence continues at coordinate 23,218 of NZ_LZMK01000431.1, forward strand.
GTTGTCGTCACTCACGAGCCGACCGGCACCCGGCATGTGGACCACATTCATACCGCGCGCGCGACAGAAGCTGCCGTTCGCGCGGGTGGCGTGGCGGCGAAGTTGTATTACGCGGCGCACGGGACCCGGTATTGGACGCGGTTGCGAAATGCTCTGCGCGAGGCGGGAATCGACTATCCCGAACCCGACCGCAGCCGACGCGCGGTCACCGACGGTATCGATGAACACGTGGCCGCGCGCGTCGACATCCGCTCGGTCGTGGCCAGGAAGCGGTCGGCACTGTTTTCCCATGCCAGCCAGATCCATACCTCCACGACCGCGAAAGTTCCGGAGGAACTCTGGCCCACCGTCTTCGCCGTGGAAGAGTACATTCGCGCATTCGATGTCACCGGGGCGCCGACACCGGAAGACGATCTCTTCGCCGGGCTCATCTGAGCGCCGAACAAGGAACCGACACGCTGACCGGGCCGAGGTCAGTCGAGAGGTGTCGAGTTTGCGGGTCGCACGGCGGAAGGGTACCCTCATGACGAAACAGACGAGCGCGCTTAGGTTTTCGGTCCTGGATACGGCGCCGATCGTGCAAGGCTCGAACGCAAGCCAGGCGCTGCGTGAGTGCGTCGAGCTGGCACAGTTCGTCGACGGTCTCGGCTACCACCGGTTTTGGATACCCGAGCACCACGGAATGCGCGGAGTAGCAAGTGCCGCACCGGCAGTCGTCATCGACCGCGTCGCATCGCTGACCCACCACATGCGGGTAGGAGCCGGTGGTGTCATGACACCGAACCACTCGCCCATCGTGATCGCAGAACAATTCGGCACGCTGGAGGCCTTCCACCCTGCGCGGATCGACCTCGGACTCGGACGGGCCCTCGGTGGGCCGCGCGAGGTCACCGACCGCATCCGCAGCCCCCACGATCGGGCAGCCACGCCCTTCGAAGACCAGATCCGGGAGCTGCTGGAGCTGTTCGACGAACAGAGCGAGGACCGCGCCGCGGCAGTGCCGGCCGAAGGAAACCGGCCCGAAATCTGGCTGCTCGGAAGCAGCGACTACACCGCGCGGGTCGCGGGTGCTCTCGGTCTTCCTTTCGCCGCGGCCCACCACCTTCAACCGCACAACACGATCGCGGCCACCCACGTCTACCGGCAAGCCTTTGAGCCGTCGACATTGTGCCCGGCGCCGCGGACCATGATCAGCGTGGCAGTGATCGCCGCCGAAACCGACGAGCGCGCGCAGTGGCTTTCCGGACCATTGAGGATGAAGACCGCACGGCGACAAGAGGGACAGCCGATACGTTTACCCAGCCCGCAGACCGCCGAGCACTACGGGTACGCGACCCGACGGGCGGCCGCAGACGAACTGGACGGGGTCTTCATCGGATCGCCGTCGAGTGTGTTGGCGCGCTTGCAGGACTTGGCAGAGGCCACTCGAGCGGATGAATTCCTGATCAAGACCGACCTCTACCGCCCGAGCGACCGAGGCGAGTCGTTCAAGCTGCTGGCCGATGCCTTTCTCGCGCTCCGTCACAGGCAAACCCCGTAGCAGCCCAGCCAGCGGATCGTCTGCGTCCAGTTGACTGCTCCGCGCTCGTTTCCGGTTCCTCGGGTTCGGGCTCTGTGGGCTCCTTTTGAAATCGGCAGGGGAGTGGCAACCAGCAGTATCAGTGGTGGGAGCGGAATCCGATGCCGCGGCATCCGGCGTTTGCGGCGCGGATTCCGTATTCGGGACCGTGCATCGGTCTGGAAGTAAGCTACCGTGCTGGTTTTCTCTGAAGACGTTGGACTGCAACGATTTACGGTAGGGTCACCTGGCGTGCCCACACCACGAATGGCAGGCCGTCTCGCAGCAGGCGGAAGGGGACACGTTCCCGCACCGCGCGAGAGGGGAACGCGTTGAACGACATAGACCCGGGTGCATCTCGGATCGCCTACGGTTCCGGGGAATCCGGTGGCTCACGCGTGCGGTTGGATGCCCCCTCGTTCGCGGCCGATCCACACCGAGCCTACGAAGACATGCGACGCCACGGCCCGCTGGTACCGGTCGAGCTCGCTTCGGGTGTGCCTGCGACGTTGGTGATCGGCTACCAGGTGGCGGTGCAACTCCTCAACGACGAGCACCATTTCCCGGCCGATTCTCGCCGATGGGAGAAGAACGTCTCGTCGGACTGCCCGCTACTGCCGATGCTGGGCTACCGCCAGAATGCGCTGCGAACCGCGGGCGCCGAACACGAGCGGTACCGGCGGACCATCTTCGCGGCGTTGGAAACCGTCAACCTGCACAAGATGCACGACTCGGTTGCGCGGGCCGCCGAGTCGCTGATCAACAGCTTCTGTGAGCGCGGTACCGCGGATTTGCGGATGGACTACGCCTATCCACTGACCTTTCGTGTGCTCAGCGAACTGATGGGTTTCCCCGAAGGCGCCGCGGCCGAGGCTTATCAGGGGATGGCCGCGATGCTGGAGGGGGTAGGCGCCGAGGAAGGACAGCAGCGATTCGTCGAGGCTCTGATCGGAGTGGTCCGCCAGAAGCAGGTCGAACCCGGCGACGATCTGACCTCGGAGTTGCTGAGGCATCCGGACAAGCTCGATCTCATGGAGATGGTGAACCAGTCGGCGCTGCTGTTCTCGATGGGCACGGAGCCGACCTGCAATCTGATCCTCAACGCGTTGCTGCTGTTGATGACCGACGACCAATACGGTGGCGAGGTCCTCAGCGGCGCCATGACTACCCGGGATGCCATCGATGCCGTGTTGTTCGAGGACCCGCCGCTGGCGAACTGGTGCGTGAGCTACCCCAAACAGCCCCAACTCGTCCGCGATGTGTGGCTGCCTGCCGATGAACCGGTGGTGATCAGCCTGGCCGCCTGCAACAACGACCCCGCTGTGAGCGGCGACCGCAAAGGCAACCGGTCGCACCTGGCATGGGGGGCCGGTCCCCATACCTGCCCGGCGCAGTCGCTCGCCCTGACGATCGCCTCGCAGTGCATCGACGTGCTCCTCGACGCTTTGCCGGATATCCGTCCGCAAAAACCTGTGCGGCAACTGGATTGGCGGCCCGGTCAGTTCCATCGTGCCTTGGCGTCGCTACCGGTTCGGTTTCCGGCCTGCCCGCCGATGCGTTTGGCGTGATGGGTCGAAGGTTGTCCTGCACGGGTATTCGATGTATCGGTATCGGCACTCTCTGTGCCGCAACAGCATGCAGGTAACGCAATCGTGGTTGTATTGCGCAGCAATCGAATTCATGTTGTCCTGCGTCGAAAAACAAGTGGGCGCGTCGATGTTCGGATAATCTGCAGCTTGTAGCGGTCTGGAGAAGGTGTGCACCGTCCGACCGCCCCGCTGTCAGGGCCTCCCATGGCTACTCATCGAAAGGCAGATCCCACAATGACAACGACCTCGCAGCATTCCGAAATCTCGACCGGGCAACAGGCCCGCGAGATTGACGCGGTCGTCGTCGGAGCCGGATTCGCCGGGCTTCATATGCTGCACAAACTGCGCGAGCTCGGGCTTTCGGTGCAGGTATACGAAGCAGGCGGCGGACTCGGTGGCACCTGGTACCGGAACCGCTATCCGGGCGCACGCGTCGATGTGAAGAGTATGTACTACAACTACTCCTTCGACCCGGAGCTCGAGCAGGAGTGGGAGTGGACGGAGAAGCTGCCGCCGCAACCAGAGTTGCTCCGCTACATCAATCACGTCGCGGACCGTTTCGATCTGCGCAAGGACGTGCAATTGCGGACCCGGGTCACCGCCGCGGTCTACGACGAGTCCACCGCGCGGTGGCGCATCACGACCGATCGGGGCGAGGTCGTCTCGGCGAGGTTCGCCATCATGGCGACGGGCTGCCTGTCGGTGCCGAAGATGGTGGAGATTCCCGGCATCGAGACGTTCCGGGGCCGCAGTTTCCACACCGGCGAATGGCCCGAGCAGGAGGTCGATTTCACCGGCCGGAGGGTCGCCGTGATCGGCACCGGTTCCTCTGGGGTGCAGGTCATTCCGCTCGTCGCCGAAACAGCCCAGCACCTCACTGTGTTTCAGCGGACCCCGAACTATGTTCTTCCCGCCGGCAATCACCCGATCGATCCCGAATTCCAGACCCGGATCAAGTCGCGCTATCGCGAAGTGCGCAAGGCCAACCGGGAATCGTCCTTCGGAATCGCCCAGCCCGAGGCCACCAAGGGCGCGCTCGAGGTGAGCGAGGAAGAGCGAACAGCCTTCTATCGCAGGGTATGGGAAGACAAGAACAGCGAACTGGTCAGCATGCTGGTCGGATTCACGGACCTGCTCGCCGACGAAGCCGCCAACGAGACCGCAGCCCAGTTCATCCGCGACCGGATCGCCGAGACCGTGACAGATCCCGCTGTCGCCCGGCTCCTTCAGCCCACCGGCCTCTTCGGCGTCAAGCGCCCGGTCCTGGGGACCGACTATTACGAGACCTTCAATCGTCCCAATGTCCGGCTCGTGGATGTTCGCGCGACCCCGCTGACCAGGGTTACCGAATCCGGTCTCGTGACGACGCAGGAGAGTTTCGAGTTCGACGACATCATCTATGCCACCGGATACGACGCCATGACCGGCGCGCTCAACGCGATCGACATTCGCGGCCGGAATGACGCGTCGCTGCGGAAGAAGTGGGCCGCCGGGCCCGTCACCTACCTCGGTCTCGCCGTGGCAGGCTTCCCGAATCTGTTCATGCTCGCCGGCCCGGGTAGCCCGTCTGTCCTGTCGAACATGATGGTGTCGATCGAGCAGCACGTCGACTGGGTGGCGGCCGCGATCGACGCGTTGCGATCCAAAGGCATCACAACCATCGAGGCCGAGGCCGAGGCGGAGCAGGAATGGACTCGGCACGTCGACGAAGTCGGCAATATGACGCTCTATCCCAAGGTGGACTCCTGGTATGTGGGATCGAATGTGCCGGGCAAACCGAGGGTGATGTACGCCTACATCGGCGGTGTTGGAGCGTATCGCGAAAAGTGCGACCAGGTCGCCGCCGACGACTACGACGGTTTCACTCTGACCCGGTGAGCAAGGTACTGCCGGTGCAGGGACACGGCACCGTGTGCCCCTGTGGCGGTGGGGGGCGGATACGGTGCGGGCGCCGAGCACGTGGCGGTTGATCGGTCCACGGCCCAAGCCGCACGAGAATGTGTCACTGCCGCCACGACATATGACGAATTGCCGCGCCGCCGAACAGCGGGAATGGAGCTGGCGCGCGGGTGCGCGTGTGCGTGCTGGGGTGGCGGTCGGGCACAGCGAAGCTGTGACGAGCGCCGAATCATGTTGCGCGGCTGGCAAATTCGCGGTGACGATCGACAGCTGTCGGCGCAGCGATGACACCTGCCGAGTCGGGCGGGCACGATCATTTCACCGTGAGTTCGACCACCGGGAGGGTGAGCGGTGGTGGGTGTGAGGTTAGCCATCGCTCGGGGTCCAAGGTCACCGCGTGGCGTGGCGTAAGGCTCGTTGATCGGTGACTTCGGCCTGCGGGCGTCGAGCAGAGTGGCGGCGACGATGGAATTGTCTCCGTTTGCTGGGCGAGAGGTGACTGCGATGGGGGCGCTGTTCGGACTTGCGGCGCGTGCGCTGGTCGCGCGTGAGCGCTGATCATCCGGGGCTGCTGGACTTCCGGGTCCTGTTCCACCCCTGAGGGATCGAAGGAGCAGAAATGCACAATAAGTCGCGACTGACGATAGCGATGTGTGCCGCGTTTCTGGTGCCGGTGGTGGCGTGTTCGGGTACGCCACAGCGAACCGCGTCGCCACAGCAGTCGCAGTCCGTTCCGGCCGAGTCGACCCGAACCAACGCCATGGCGGCGATGCACGGGGAAGCATTCGCCCATGCGAAATACCGGGCGTATGCGGATCAGGCCCAGCACAGCGGCGAGCCTCGGGTAGCGCAGGAATTCCGCTCCGCGGCACAGACCGAGCTGTCGGATCATTTCACCCGCGAGGCCGATCTGGTCGGTCTGGGTGGTGACACCGCGGCGAATCTGCGTGACGCGATCGCCGGCGAATCCACTGAATCGACGACCATGTACCCGGGCTTCGCCGCACAGGCGACAGCGGCGGGTGACGCTGCTGCGGCGCAGCTGTTCTCCGCGATCGCCGGCGATGAAGCAGCGCACGCACGCGACTTCTCGATCGCCTTGGCGACCCTCACCGGTCCCGCTGCGGGCGCCGTGGTTCCGGCAGGGCCCGATGTCACCACGACGTCGATCACGCCGGGACCGGCGAAGTCGTCGGGTGCGACCCTGGCCAACCTGCGCACGGCCATGCAGGGTGAGGCGTTCGCCTTCGCGAAATACAGCCGATATGCCCGCCAGGCTCGTGAGGCGGGGAACCCGCAGATCGCGCAGCTGTTCTCCCGCACCGCCCAGGTGGAGCTCGACGAGCACTTCGCCGAAGAAGCGACGCCGGCCGGACTGGTGGCCTCCGACGTCGCCGCCAATCTCACCGACGCGATAGCAGGGGAGAAGCACGAAGCCGAGTCGATGTATCCCGACTATGCCGCCCAGGCCGACAAGGCCGGAAACCCCCAGGCGGCCGACCTGTTTCGAGAGATTGCGGCCGACGAAAAGGCCCACGAGCAAGCCTTCCAACAGGCTCTCGATGCCCTGTGACCCGCCGGGACGCTGTCGCCGGCCCAGCGGTGGATTCTGTGGCTGGCAGTGCCCGATCGCTCCGATCACGAACAGTTCACAACCCACGTCGGAGCACTCGGCCGGCCGGAGGCGGTTGTCGGATATCTCCACCCAGTGGGTAGAAGGGGATGCTCGACGTGGCGGCCGAGCACTGCCTCGAGAGCATCGTCTCGAAACGGCTGGACTCGGTCTGGCGGCCTGGTCAGCGACCGCGGTCATGGATCAAGACTGCGCTGCGCCGGTCCGCGGGCGTGGTTGTCGCAGGACGGATTTTCCGCGAAGAGTTGCATCTGATGCATGACTCGCGCGTTGATTGATGGAAGGCGGGTTGGTACGACAATTGGGCGTTCCGGTCCGGGCCGGTCGCAACACCGCACTGGTGGACAACGCTGCCACCGTGCCCGCGAAGCTACTCAGCGACCTGCTCGGTCTGTCCATCACCGGCGCCGTTCGATGGATCCACATCGCGGCCTGCCTCCAGCAATGCCTATGCCGCCGAGGTCCTCGCCCGCCGGGCCCGGGCACGGTGATGCGCCGCAGTCTCTCAACGGCAGCAGTTGGGGTCCAAGACCACGCACAGCGCGGCGAGCGCCTCGCGTTTGGCGTGGTGGACGACGTTCATCCCGGCTCGTTCCGAATCGACCAGGCCCGCCTTGCGCAGTTGCGAAAGGTGGTGGCTGACCGTGGATTCCGACAGGCCGACCGCGGAGGCGAGGTCGCCACCGTTTTCGCCGGTGTCGGGGCTGGCCAGCAGCAGTGACATGAGTTTCACGCGCACGGGGTCGGCGAGCGCTTTCAGGCGCAGGGCGACCTCGAGGGCGGCGGTGTCGTCGACCGGGCCGGCCACGACCGGTGCGCAGCAGACCGGGGCGGACATGTCGATCACGGGCAACGCTTTGGGCATGGCGTCCACACTACCTGTGGGATTGACATATGTCGAAAAGGTGGCAGACTCGGCGGCATCCGCTTTTTCGACATATGTCTCACTATGGAGGTTCTCATGTCCCGCGTGCAACTGGCCTTGAATGTCGACGATCTCGAGCAGGCGATCACCTTCTACTCGACCCTGTTCAATACCGAACCGGCCAAGCGCAAGCCGGGCTACGCCAACTTCGCGATCGAGGAGCCGCCGTTGAAGCTGGTGCTGCTGGAGAACACCGGTCAGGGCGGCACGATCAATCATCTCGGTGTGGAGGTCGAGACCTCCGAGCAGGTCCACGGTGAGATCGCGCGCCTGTCGCAGGCGGGGTTGTTCACCGAGGAGCAGATCGCGACCACATGTTGTTTCGCCACCCAGGACAAGGTGTGGGTCACGGGTCCCAACGCCGAGAAGTGGGAGGTTTACACCGTGCTCGCCGATACCGAGAACTTCGGTACCGCACCGGAATTCGCCACCGGTGACAGCGAGGCGGTACAGGCATGCTGCGGCACCGGCAGCGCGGCTGAGGGCGAAACCGCTCGCGACGAGTCGAGTGCCTGCTGCACCAGCGAGGCGAAAGAGAAGGCGATCGCCTCCGGCGCCGGCTGCTGCAGCTGACACCGGCGGGCGCGGCCGCCCGCGCGGTGACACTGCCGGTGCGGGGTGGGGGACGTTTGCCTCTGCCGCGGTGCGGGGGATACGCGGTCGAATGGAACGTACGGGCCGGGATGGCCGGTCTTGGTTGTGTAGGTGGTGGTGGCGTGGGTGAGATGAAGTTTCTCGCGGGGGTGCCGCGGTTCGTGTTCTTCACCGGCAAGGGCGGGGTCGGTAAGACCTCGATCGCGTGCGCGGCGGCGGTGACGCTGGCCCGGGCGGGTCGGAGGTTGCTGCTGGTGTCGACCGATCCGGCGTCGAATGTGGGGCAGGTATTCGGTGTCACGGTCGGCAACACGGTGACCGCGATCGCGGGCGTGCCGGGGTTGTGGGCGCTCGAGATCGACCCGGAGCAGGCGGTGACCGACTATCGGGAGCGGATCCTCGCGCCGATGCGCGGTGTGCTGCCGGAGGCCGATATCGCGTCGATGACCGAGCAGTTGTCGGGTTCGTGCACGACGGAGGTGGCTTCGTTCAACGAGTTCACCGCCCTGCTCACCGACGAGACCAGCGGCTATGACCACGTGTTGTTCGACACCGCGCCCACCGGGCACACCATCCGGTTGCTGCAGTTGCCCGGCAGCTGGAGTGAGTTCCTCACCGGCGGCGGCGATGCCAGTTGCCTGGGCCCGCTGTCGGGACTGGACAAACAGAAGGCCGTGTACGCGGCCGCGGTCGACGCGCTGGCGGATCCGCACCGCACCCGCCTGGTGCTGGTGGCGCGCCCCTCGCGGTCGACACTGGCCGAGATCGCCCGCACCCGTAGCGAATTGGCCGGTGTCGGGCTCGCCGATCAGCATGTGGTGATCAACGGCGTGCTGCCCGACACCACCGATTCCGGTGATCCGCTGGTGACCGCGACCCGCCGCCGCGAACGCGCCGCGATCGAGGCCATGCCCGCGACCGTGCGGGAGCTGCCGCGAGATCTGGTCGAGCTTCAGCCCACCAATATCGTGGGCCTCGATGCCCTGACGACCCTGTTCGACCCCACGCCGGCGATGCCCGCCGTGGAGGCGGCGCAGCCGATGGTGGCGGCGGTGGCTGATGCGCCGCTGGCCGGGCTGATCGAGCAGATCGAACGCGATGGACCGTGCCTGATCATGTGCATGGGCAAGGGCGGGGTCGGTGGTCGACAAATGCACATCGTGGCCGCGCTCGGCCAGCGCGACAGCAACCGCGGCGGCCACGGTGGTTTTACCGACCCCGCCCTTGCCCATGCACATGATCAGGCACGGTCCATCGCGTTCGATCTGCTCGATCAGCCCGGCCAGCG
>NZ_LZMK01000432.1:0-7326 GCF_001665865.1 Nocardia sp. 852002-20019_SCH5090214
GCCGACGAGATCAGAATCGCGTTCCGCGCCTCGCCCATATTCGTGTACAGGACGGCGGAGAGTCCGGCACACACACCTGCTCGGCCGGTGTCCGGCCGTACTCCGATCACCAGGCCGCCTTCGGCCGACGCGCCCTCGGCGACCGCCGCCATCACCCCGGTTCCGCCGCCGCACAACACGACCGCGCCGGCCCGAGCCAGCAGCCGGCCGACCTCCCGCGCGGTAGCGGCCTCGGTGTTCGTGCAGTCGCGCGGCCCGCAGACCGCGATCTGGACAGGGGGCATCTCGCACACTCCTCGGACCAGCCGATAGGTGATGATCAGGCTGATCCGGTCGGATGTCACCGCCCGCGATGGGCGTTGAGCGACAGGCCGAGTCCGGCGACGGTGAGGCCCAGCAGACCGAAGACCGGTTGCAGCCAGAAGAACTGGCCGATGATTATCGGCTGCACCGCGACCCAGCCGACCAGCAGCGCACCGCTGCACACCGCCATCGCGGCCGCCCGATGATCGTTTCGAATGACCGCGGCGGCCGTCGCCGCCATCGGAACCGCCACGAGCAGACCGAGGAGCACGGCTGCGAGAACCGGACTGTGCAGGGGCAATCGCGCCTCGACAGCGGCACCGAGGTCGGCACCGCCACCGGCGAGACCGATGGCCCCGGCCGAGGCCCAGAACGCGATGAATGCTGCCACGCCCGCCAGCACCGCGCGGGTCAGCCGGATCGTCTTGACCTCGGTGGAAATCGTCATCATTCGACAGTGCCCGGTCGGCCACCGGTTGGGGCAGGGCCGAAGGTCGTTGCTTTGCCAGGCCCTCGGCCGAATCGAGGCGCATCACGGCCCCGGCCTCGTCAGCCCCCGCACCTCGGCGCGTTCCGGGCCTACTGCCGCGGCGGGAACGGTGGCAGCAGCGGCGGAATGGTCGGCACCACGATCGGCGGCAGACCGGGGACGACGATGGTCGGTGGTCCCGGGGGCGCGGCCGAGGTGGTGGTGGTCGGCGCCTGCCAGTTGGGAGTGGGCGCGGCCACCGAGGCGTTGGTGGCATCGGTGGTCGGCGCGACCGAGGGGTCCGCGGAGGCGCGGGGCGGAGCGTCGGGAACCGAACTGGGGGCTGAGGTGTTGCTCTGGGAATCACCGCGGAGAACCGATTGGCCCCAGCCGAGACCGATCCCGAGCGCCGCGACGACGACCAGCGCACCGACCGCCACCCCGGCCACGCTCAACTCCCGGCGGCGACCGGCATCGACGGCGCCGACCTTGCCGCCGGGTGCGCTCTTGCCGCGCGCCTTGTTGCGTTTGCGGGCGCGTCGCAGCGCATCCTCGGACAACCACACCGGCGCCAATTGCACGGTGTCGTCGGCGAATCCGGGCCCGGGGGCCTGCGGGACGGGTGCGGGTGCGGCCACCTGGGCCGGGCGGGCGAGCAGCGCCGCGCCGCGCACGATCACGGTCTCCGGATCGGCGGGCACCAGCACGGGCATGCCCATCCACCGCTCCAGAATGCGCGCGATCAGCGGGATCCGGGCACACCCACCGATCACGAAGACCGCCTGCACGGCCTGTTCGGAGCGCATCATCACATCGCGGGTCATGCGGGCCGACGATTCGACGGCGAGCATGATCAGCGCTTCGAAGTTCTCCTGCGACAACAGCACCAGGCCGTGCTCGGACGGGACCGCGACCGCCGTGGTGCTCGACAGCTGTTCCTTGGCCTGCCGGCATACGCCGTCCAGGGCCGCCAAACCCTGTGCGGTGGGCGGATGTTCGATCCGGCCGGAAGCGATCTGCTGTTCACGGATCAGCGAATCCAGATAGTCGCCGCTGATGTCGCTGGTGCGCTCGCTGTGGCTCACCTTTCCGGATTCCACGTCGATCACGCTGACCGAGAGTCCGGAACTGCCGAGGTCGTAGAGCGCGACCGTGCGATAACCCTGCAGTTCACCGGTGGCGCGCAGGAATTCCCGCGCCGCCGCGACCTCGGGCACGAGTTCGTAGTTGGTGAGCTGACGGCGGGCGAGGGCGCCCCGCAGCGTGCGCGCGTGTTGTTCGTTGCGATAGGCCAGCGCGGTCGCGGCGATCTCCGGCGCGGAACCGAAGACGGCGCCGACGGTTTCGGCGGCCACATCGTCCATGGACTGCTGTTCGGCGACGGGCATCGCCTGGACGTCGAAGGCGGTGGAGACGAATCGTTCGGCGGAATTACCGGGATGTGGGATCGCGACGCGAATGGCGCCGGCCCCCACCGAAACTCCCAGTACCGAACTCATCTGCCGCCCATCTCGTTTCACGCTTCACGACCGGTACGCCCGACCGCCGCCCCCACGGCCTGCGCTGGGCCGTGCGAGCGAAGCCGGGCCGCTGTGCGGGCCCGATGCTCATGCCGCAGGGCGCCGCCACTCTACCTGGCTCCCGCCACCCTACGACGTGCCGAGTCCCGCGTACACCCATCCCGCGGCGGTCCACTCGGCGCGCTCGAGACAGTTGCGACCGTCGATGATGGAACGCCCGCGCACCACCGGCTCGAGGTCGCGCGGCGAGAGTGCGGTGAACTCGTCCCATTCCGTGAGAACCAGCACCACATCCGCTCGATCACAGGCCTCCGCCACCGAGGTCGCGTAGTTCAGCGTGGGAAACACCCGGCGCGAGTTCTCCAGCGCTTTCGGGTCGTAGACGGTGACCACGGCCCCGTGCAGCTGGATCATTCCGGCCACGTTCAGCGCGGGCGAATCGCGCACATCGTCGGATTCCGGTTTGAAGGCGGCGCCCAGCACCGCCACATTGGCGCCCAGCAGCGAGCCGCCGCACGCCTTGGCCGCCATATCGACCACCTTGGTGCGCCGGCGCATATTGATGTTGTCGACCTCACGCAGGAACGCGACCGCGTGATCGGCGCCGAGTTCCCCCGCGCGGGCCATGAACGCGCGGATGTCCTTGGGCAGGCAGCCGCCGCCGAAGCCGAGCCCGGCGTTGAGAAAGCGCCGGCCGATGCGGGCGTCGTGACCCAGCGCGTCGGCCAGCATCGTGACATCGGCCCCGGTCGCCTCGCAGACCTCGGAGACCGCGTTGATGAACGAGATCTTCGTGGCCAGGAACGCGTTGGCGGACACCTTCACCAATTCCGCGGTGGCCAGGTCGGTGAGCAGGAACGGCACCTGCGCCGCGATCAGGTCGGCGTAGATCTCGCGCACCTGCGCACGCACCCATTCGGCGCGTTCGCGTTCGGCGTCGACACCGAGGACCAGCCGGTCGGGCCGCAGGGTGTCACGCACCGCGAACCCCTCCCGAAGGAATTCCGGATTCCAGGCGACTTCGATGTCGGTGCGGGCACGGGCCCGCATCCGGCGGCCCAGTTCCGCGGCCGTGCCGACGGGCACCGTCGACTTGCCGATCAGCACCGACGGCCGCTCCAGCAGCGGCGCCAGCGAATCGGCCACGGCATGGACATATTTCAGGTCCGCGCCGTATTCGCCCTTCTTCTGCGGCGTGCCGACACCGAGGAAATGGGCGTCGGCGTGCGCGGCCGCCTCCTCGTAGGAGGTGGTGAAGCGCAGTCGCCCGGCATCGAGATTGCGGCGCAACACCGCCTCCAGGCCGGGTTCGTAGAACGGCACGACGCCGTCGGACAATTTGGCCACTTTGCCGGGGTCGATATCCACCCCGAGCACCTCGTGACCGAGCTCGGCCATGCAGGCGGCATGGGTGGCTCCCAGATATCCCGTCCCGAATACCGTCAGACGCATAATCGATTGATACGTGCCGGGTATGGCCGGTCCGCGTCCACGAGGCGAGGGCGCAGGCAACAGTGGGTGTACAGGGAGAAACCGTCGCCGATCAGCGCATTCGCCGACCACCTACCATCGCAGGGTGCGAAAAAGGTGGTGGGTGCGCGGTGCGGTGGGGGTCGTGCTCGTGCTCGCCGTCGCGGTGGCGGCGCTGTGGCCGGTGTACGTGCGCCCGCGGACCGACACCCCGCACGCGGCCGATGCCATCCTGGTGCTCGGCGGAGCCCACGACGGCCGCGAGGAGCTGGCGCTGCGCCTGGCCCACGACGGTTACGCCCCGCAGGTGGTGTTCTCCGATCCGTACGACCACTCCCCGCTGATCAACCGAATCTGTCACGGCGGCTACAGCTTCCGGGTGAGCTGCTTCGATCCCGAGCCGCGCACCACACGCGGTGAGGGACGCGAACTGGCCGCCCGCGCCGCCCGCGAGAACTGGCGGCGCGTGATCGTGGTGACCTTCACGCCGCACATCTCCCGCGCCCGGTATGTGCTCGGCAAGTGCTGGGGCGGTGAGATTCTCCTCGTCGACGCGCATCCGCACATCGGTGCCGCGCGATGGGCCTACCAGTACCTGTATCAGTCCTCGGGGTACATCAAAGCCGCATTCGAGGACTGCTGAACCGGTCCGGCATCCGCGGCGGGGGCCGGACCGCCACCCTATCGCTCGGTACCGGTAAATCCTTGTGCCGCACCGCTTTCCGGAAGCACAGGCCCCGAATAGCCGGCGATACGCACCCGCTCGTCCATGCGATCGCGGATGTGGCGAACGCGTTCGTCCACCGAGGTCCGCGGCGCGTACGCCGACACCGAGAGGGCATACAGCGCGGCCGCGTCGCCGGACTCCGCCCGCCGTTCCTGCAGTGCCACACCGAGGTCCGTGCCGTATCCCAGGTCGACGGCGGCGCGGTCGGCCCGGTAGTCGATGCGGCGCACGACCGGCACGAGCGCGCAGGCCGCCACCTCCGGAGCGATGCGCAGCAGCAGTGCGGCCGGAAGTCCCACGATCACAGTGGTGGCCGCGATCGCCGGGCAGGCGACCAGCACCCGGCTGACCGCACTCCAGCCGATCCCGAAGATCCGGGCCGCCGGTGGCGTCATCCGCCGCGTCAGCCACGCTCCGACCGCGGCCGGACCCGAGAGCAACACCCGCTCCAGCCATACCAACGGCAGATTGAAATATCGGAATACGAACTGGCACAGCGCTACTCGTCCTTCGGACCGATATCCGAGTTCACGGGCCAGCACCGCTTCGAGTTGCCGTGGGGGCGCACCGAGTACGGCGGAGGGGACCGCGATCATCCGCCGGGGCAGCAGCAATTCGCGCTCGCTCTCCCGGATCCACAGCGAGTGCGAGGAGGAGGCGATGCCGGACCGCCGGGCCACCCGCTCCCACGCCGTCGTCAGCGCGTGCCGCTCGGCGGAGGTGGGCGCACGCACCCCGAAACGTGCCGTCAACCACCGCCGCTCGGCGCCCAGGAAGAACACCACCGCGACGAGTACGCACACCGCCAGCCACGCGATGGCGAGGATGCCGAGGGTGCCGAAGCCCATCGCCAAACCGAGCCCGTAGAGCAGCACCGTGAGGATCGCGGCGGTGGGTGCGGCCGCCAGTACCAGCGCCGTCCAGGAGCGGATCCGGTCGGTCGCGGAGGGCCGGATGGCCGCGCCCGCACCGGGGTCGTTCGCCTTCGCTGTCGAGTCAAAGGTCATGCACCACGGTAAAGGGAGAGCGCAAAGCCGCACGTCGCGGGGCGTTACACGGCGGTAACCGAGCGGCAAAACGGACACCACACGGGACCTGCACCCTCGAAAGGCCGCGCCGAGCGCGGAAACGATGAGGAGTAGATCGTGGTTGATGTGCAAACCCGTCCGGCGACCGCTGCCGCCGCGACGAAGGAAACCCTCGAGGACTACACGCTGCGCTTCGCGCCCCGCAGCTACCGCAAATGGAGTCCGGCCGTGGTGGGCGTCTCCGCGCTGGGCGGCATCGCCTATCTCGCGGATTTCTCCATCGGCGCGAACATCGGCATCGCGAACGGCACCGGAAACGCGTTGCTGGGCATCGGAATCTTCGCGATCGTCATCATGATCACCGGATTTCCGCTGGCCTACTACGCCGCCCGCTACAACATCGATCTGGATCTGATCACTCGCGGCAGTGGGTTCGGCTACTACGGTTCGGTGATCACCAACCTGGTGTTCGCCTCGTTCACTTTCATCTTCTTCGCCACCGAGGGCTCGATCATGGCGCAGGGCCTGAATCTGGGCCTGCACATTCCACTGTGGCTGGGTTATCTGCTCTCCACGGTGCTGATTTTCCCGCTGGTCGTCTACGGCATGAATACGCTGGCGAAACTGCAGGTGTGGACGACGCCGCTGTGGCTGTTGCTGATGGTGTTGCCGTTCGCGTTTCTGCTGATCCGCCACCCTGATTCGATCGATTCGTTCTTCGCCTACGGCGGTAAGGACGGTGCGGGAGTGAGCCTTTCCGGTGCGCTGCTGGCCGCCGGCGTCTGTCTCTCACTGATCGCCCAGATCGCCGAGCAGATCGATTATCTGCGGTTCATGCCGCCGAAAACCCCGGAGAACGCGCGCAGATGGTGGGGCTGGATGCTGCTGGCGGGGCCGGGCTGGGTGATCTTCGGTGCCGTCAAACAGGTCGTCGGCCTGTTCCTCGCGGTCTATCTGATCGCGAATCTGCCGGGGGCGCAGGACATCGCGAATCAGCCGGTGCATCAGTTCCTGGAAATCTACCGCGATATGGTTCCGTCCTGGCTGGCGATGACGCTCGCGGTGGTGCTGGTGGTCATCTCACAGATCAAAATCAATGTGACCAACGCGTATTCGGGTTCGCTGGCGTGGACCAACTCGTTCACCCGCGTGACGAAGACCTATCCGGGCCGGCTGGTATTCCTCGGCGTGAACCTCGCGATCGCGCTGATCCTGATGGAAGCCAATATGTTCGACTTCCTCAACGACATCCTCGGCTTCTACGCCAACTGCGGTATCGCCTGGATCGTCACCGTCGCAACGGATATCGCGGTCAACAAGTATCTGCTGAAGCTCTCGCCGAAACAGCCCGAATTCCGGCGCGGCATGCTCTACAACTTCAACCCCGTCGGCCTGGTCGGTTTCGGACTGTCGGCGGTGCTGTCGATCATGACATTCTTCGGTGTGTTCGGCGCGGCGTTGAAACCGTATTCGCCGATCGTCGCCGTCGTGATCGCCTTCGTCGCCACCCCGCTCACCGCCGTCCTCACCAAGGGCAAGTACTACCTGCGCCGGGGCGACGACGGAATCGAGCTGGACATGTTCGACGAACACGGCAACCCCTCGGGTGAAACCCTCACCTGCCACGTCACCGGAATGGACTTCGAACGCCCCGACATGATCGCCTCCGCGGTTCCGGGGCCGGAGGGCGAAATCCGATACATCAGCTCACTGGCGCTGTCGACGGACAAGTCGGGCGCGCACGTGCTGCCGCCGGGCTGACCTACCTCGGGTCGGCGACATGAGCGGCGGCCGGTTCGGAATATCAGG
>NZ_LZMK01000433.1:0-22162 GCF_001665865.1 Nocardia sp. 852002-20019_SCH5090214
GCCGCAGAGCCGGCCCGAAGTGGGCGGAGAGGCGCTCGCACAACGGAATCAGAGCGGACTCCTCGATCCACGGACCGCTGTCCCACGAGTCGATGCCGAACCAGTTCACACAATCGGGGGTGCCTTGCGGGCGAACGAAGACATGCTGATGAAAGTGCGCAACGCTGCGGCCGGTAACCGCAGAGAAAACGAATTCGGGGGCAAGCTCGGCCCGCAGGGCGACGGCGGCCCGGCGAGCCGCCCACCCGATCGCGGCGCCTTCGGCGTCGTTCAGATCGGCCAAAGTCGGTGCGTGACGGACAGTTTCGACGAACAGGTAGCCAGGCATCGGTGAACCCTCGGACAGCGGACGGTGCGTCACCACCACCAGATCATCGGCGTAGATCACCGGACCGACCAGACGTCCGACGCCACGATGCTTATCACAGATCAGGCATTCGTTCCCCACTCGGCGACACTACCCCGAAAGCCGATGTGGCACTGGGGCTGCGGCGCTGGAGCATGCCGGCCGGACCGGCGATGACGCGGTGTTCAGAACATCCCGTTCGGGATCTGATCGGGTTCGGGGACGGGCTGGACGACATCCCAGTGTTCGATGATCTGCCCATTCTCGAGCCGCCAGATATCCACGACGGCGACATCGGGCTCATCGCCTCCGGGGGACATGCGGTAATGCAGTACCACGTAGTCGTCCTCGGCGATGACCCGCGCGAGTTCGAGGTGGGCGCCGGCGACCGGGGCGGTGGTGACGAACTCGATGAAATCGTCTCGACCGCTGGGGTTTCCGGGGCTGTGCTCGATGAAGTTCTCGTGTAGCAGGGTGCGGAGCACGTCGACGTTTCCTGCCGCGAACTCGCGGAAGCCGTCGACGACGAGTTGTTTGTCGGTCTGGTGCATGCGACGACTGTTGCTCAGGTGCGCGGGGCGCGTCGATTACATGCGGTGTAATGGCGGCCGCGCCCGGTGACCGAGCAGACTCGGAGCATGACGAGCGACCGGCCGATCGGGGAACTGCTGCGCGAATGGCGGCACCGCAGTCGGTTGAGCCAGCTCGATCTGGCCATTCAGGCGGAGGTGTCGCCTCGGCACATCAGTTTCGTCGAAACGGGACGGACGATTCCCAGCAGCGCGATGGTCCTGCATCTGGCCGAGCAGTTGCGGGTGCCGTTGCGGGAACGCAATCGACTGCTGGTCGCCGCCGGGCACGCACCGGTCTTCCGGGAGCAGCCCCTGCACGATCCCGATCTGGCCCGAGCTCGGGAGACCGTCCAGCAGGTGCTGCTGGGGCACGAGCCCTATCCGGCGCTCGCGGTGGACCGTCGATGGAATCTGTTGCTGGCCAACAGTGCCGTCGATGTATTCCTGCACGGAGCCGACCCGGCGCTGCTGGAGCCGCCGATCAACATGATGCGATTGGGACTGCATCCGGGCGGGCTGGCGCCGAGGATTCGCAATCCGGACCAGGTGCGCGGGTATCTGTTGCCCCGGCTCGCCCACCAGGCCGCACGCACGGGAGATCCGCAGCTGCACGCGTTGTACGCGGAACTGGCGGAGTTCGGCCCCGCGCACGAGCCTCAGCCTCCGGACCCCACCGAGATCGCCCTGCACATCCGGCTCGCGCATCGCGGGACAGAGCTGTGCTTGATCAACACGGTCACAACCTTCGGCGCGGCGTTCGACATCACGCTGGAGGAGATCGCCGTCGAAGCCTATTTCCCCGCCGATCTCGCGACCCGCCGGTTCTTCCAGACGAGCGCAACAAACGACGATCCGCGGTAGCCGAACCCACCCGAGACTCCGGCCCGCCCGCCGAGGCCGGCTGATACTCTCCGCTTCATGCCTGTGATCGTTGCCACCATCACCCCGAAGCCCGACAAATTCGACGAGGTCGCGGAACTCCTGACCCGTCTCATCCCGGAGGTCCACAACGAGGACGGGTGTGAGCTCTACGCCCTGCACCGGGGCAAGGACCGCTTCGTGTTCATCGAGAAGTGGCGCGACATGGCGGCCCTGGGCGCGCACGGCGCCGGGCCGAGCCTCAAGGCGTTGAACGAAGGACTCGAAGGCCTGGTCACCGGCTCGCTGGACGTCCAGGTTCTCGAAGCAGTCCCCGCGGGCGACCCGGACAAGGGCGCTCTCTAACCATTTCCTCGCGCCGCGCGGTGGCCGGACCGCGCGGCGTTTGTCATGCGCTCACCCCTCGCGGCGTGGCCCCGCTATCGCAGCCGCGACGATCGTTTCGAGCTCGGTGCCGATGCGGTCGAGCGCTCTGGTGCTGCGCTCGGCGCGGCACATCGCCACACTTCCCTCGACGGCGGCGACGGTCAGCGTGGCGATACGTTCGGCGGCGGCCTCATCGGCTCCATGGTCGCGCAGCGATGCGCTCAGCAGTTCGGTCCATCGAGCGAAGGCGGCGGCCGCTGCTTCGCGAGGGCCTTCCTCGACGTCGGCGAGCTCTTCGACCGACACCGCCAGTACGGGACATCCGGCCCGGAAATCGTTGTCCACCAGAATCTTTCGCCACGTGGCGAGGAACGCACGTAATCCTTCGACCGGTCCGTTGTCGAGCTCGCGGACCAGCAGCATGGCGGTCAGGTCACCGGCGAAGGTGACGGCCTCGGTGGCCAGCTGCGTCTTGCCACCGGGAAAGTAGTGGTATGTCGACCCCAGCGGCGCGTGGGCGTATTTGGCCAGTTCGCGCACACTGGTGGCGTTGAGGCCGCGCCGCCGGATCATATCGGCCGCGCCGGCCACCAACTTCCGGCGTGCATCCTGAGATTCCGCCACCCTAGCTCCTTGTCTATAACGCCCGTCATATAGTAGCGTGCGCCGATTATAACGGTCGTTATAAGCCGTTTCCCGAAGCGAAGGAGCACATCGATGCCGATGATCCACCTGACCGTGCCCGCCGGAGCCCTGTCCGGCCCGGCGCGCGACGAGCTGTTGCGATCACTTCCGACGACGCTGCTGAAGTGGGAAGGAGCGCCGGACACCGCGTTCTTCCGAGCGCAGGCGTGGTGCCGCGTCGAGGACGTGGCCGCCGGCGGATTCGCCGCACTCGAAGACGACCTGCCGCGCTTCCGGGTGGATGTGACCGTTCCCGAAGGCGGCCTGTCGCCACGCCGCAAAGCCGGACTCGTCACCGACGTCACCGAGCAGGTGCTCACTGCGGCCGGTCTCGCCGACGGCGACGCCTGGCGGGTGTGGGTACTGATCCACGAACAACCGGAGGGCACCTGGGGCGCCGGCGGAAGCATCGTGAAATTGGAGGAGCTGGCCGCGCTCGCACAGGGACGGCGCGACAATGCGTGAGCTGCAGTTCATCCGAGCCGGTCGGCTGGAGTGGCGGGAACGGCCCGCACCGGCGCTGCGCGATGCGCGCGACGCGCTGGTGCGCCCGATCGTGGCGGGCCGATGCGACGGCGACACCCTGCCGATTCACCGGCATGTGTCCCGGGCCATGCAGTTCGGCATCCGGGCGGGGCTGATCGATCCGGTCGTGGGCAGTATCTGCGGGCCGGTCCCGTTCCGGGGCCCGTTCGGCATCGGGCACGAATGCGTCGCCGAGGTCGTCGAGGTCGGCGCGGACATCCCGACCCTGCGTCGCGGTGACCTGGTCGTGGTCCCGTGGGCGATATCGTGCGGCGAATGCCGTGAATGCCGGCTGGGACTGACCGCGAAATGCTCCACGACGCGCACCTCCACCCTGGCGGCATTCGGATTCGGCCCGGCGAGCGGCCCGTGGGGTGGGATGGTCGCCGACCTGCTACGGATCCCGTTCGCCGACCACATGCTCGTTCCGCTTCCGGCCGGCGTCGACCCGCTGCGAGTCGCGGCCGCCAGTGACAACCTCGCCGACGCCTGGCGATGTGTGATTCCGGGTCTGCGGATCCGGCCCGGCGGAAAGGTCCTGGTGCTCGGTGGCGCGGCACAGAGCATCGGTCTGTACGCGGCCGGGCTGGCGGTCCGGCACGGCGCGGAGGTCGTCGACTATGTCGATCATCGGCGCGAACGGCTCGACATCGCCGAAAAGCTCGGCGCCAGAGCGCATTCCACGACGGCGAGGGGCAAGATCCGGCGCACCGACATTCCCCGCCGCGATTACGACATCGCCGTGGAAGGCACATCCACGGCCGCGGGCGTCGACGCCGCGCTGCGCTCACTGGCACCGGGCGGCTTCTGCCGGCCCGTCGGCTACTACCTACCGGTCGGCACCAAGGTTCCGCTGATGCACATGTACGCCAACGACGCCACCGTGAGTATCGGAGTCTCCCATGTCCGGCCGATCCTGCCGGATCTCCTGGATTTCGTTGCCCGGCACGACTTCCCCGCCGAAACGGTCACCACGCTCACGGCCGACTGGGACGACGCGCCCGAGGCGTACACCGCGCACACCACCAAACTGGTCCTGCACCGCGCACCGCTCCATGCCGCGGCGGACGGAGCCGCGCACGGTGGTCCGGCAGCGTAACCGGACCTCGGTCCCGGGCCGCTATCGGCAGCGGCCCGGGCCGAACCTCAGACCCGTTCCTTGGAGCGCGTCCGCACGCGCAGCGCGATCGGCTTGTGGGTTTCGGCGAAGAAGTCGTTGCCCTTGTCGTCGACCACGATGAAGGCCGGGAAGTCTTCGACGTCGATCTTCCAGACCGCTTCCATGCCGAGTTCCGGATATTCGAGGACCTCGACGTTCTTGATGCAGTCCAGAGCGAGGCGGGCGGCCGGGCCGCCGATGGAGCCGAGGTAGAAGCCGCCGTGCTCCTTGCACGCCTTGGTCACCTGCGCCGAGCGATTGCCCTTGGCGAGCATGACGAACGAGCCGCCCGCGGCCTGGAACTGGTCGACGTAGGAGTCCATGCGGCCCGCGGTGGTCGGCCCGAACGAGCCCGACGCGTAACCCTCGGGAGTCTTGGCGGGGCCGGCGTAGTAGACGGCCATATCGCGCAGGTACTGCGGCATCGGCTCGCCGGCGTCGAGGCGCTCCTTGATCTTGGCGTGCGCGATGTCGCGGGCCACCACCAGCGGACCGGTGAGCGAGAGCCGGGTCTTCACCGGGTACTTCGACAGCTCCGCGCGGATCTCCGACATCGGCCGGTTGAGGTCGACCTTCACCACGTCGCCGCCGAGGATCTCGTCGGTCTGCTCCGGAAGATATTGCGCCGGTTCGCGTTCCAGCTGCTCGAGGAACACACCCTCGGGGGTGATCTTGGCCAGCGCCTGGCGGTCGGCCGAACACGACACCGCGATCGCGACCGGGCAGCTCGCGCCGTGGCGAGGCAAACGGATCACCCGCACGTCGTGGCAGAAGTACTTACCGCCGAATTGTGCGCCGATCCCGAAGGACTGGGTCAGCTTGAAGACCTCCTCCTCCAGCTCCAGATCCCGGAAGCCGTGCGCGGCCATCGAACCCTCGGTCGGCATGGTGTCCAGATAGTGCGCGGAGGCGTATTTCGCTGTCTTCAAAGCGAATTCGGCGCTGGTGCCGCCGATGACCACGGCCAGGTGGTACGGCGGGCAGGCGGCGGTGCCCAGCGAGCGGATCTTCTCGTCGAGGAATTCCAGCATCCGGGTGGGGTTCAGGATGGCCTTGGTTTCCTGGTAGAGGAACGACTTGTTCGCCGAACCGCCACCCTTGGCCATGAACAGGAACTTGTAGGCCGGATGCGCGGGATCGCCCGCGGTGGAATACAACTCCACCTGCGCCGGCAGGTTCGATCCGGTGTTCTTCTCGTCCCACATGGTGATCGGCGCCAGTTGCGAATACCGCAGGTTCAGCTTGGTGTAGGCGTCGAACACGCCGCGCGAGATCCATTCCGCGTCGTCCGCGCCGGTGAGCACGCCCTCGGACTTCTTGCCCATCACGATGGCGGTGCCGGTGTCCTGGCACATCGGCAGGATGCCGCCCGCGGAGATGTTGACGTTCTTGAGCAGGTCCAGCGCGACGAAGCGGTCGTTACCGGAGGATTCCGGATCGTCGATGATCTTGCGCAGCTGGGCCAGGTGCGCCGGGCGCAGGTAGTGGCTGATGTCGTGCATCGCCTCGGCGGTCAGCATCCGCAGCACGTCGGGGTCGACCTGCAGGAAGGTGCGTCCGCCCGCTTCGAATGTGCTGACGCCCTCGGTGGTCAGCAACCGGTAGGGGGTCTCGTCGGCTCCGGTGGGAAGCAGATCCGAATAGCGGAACTCAGGCGCGGTCACGAATCGCACTCCTTGTGTGTCTGCGGGTGCACTCGGCCGGCGGGAGAACCGCTCGCGGCCGAAACAACGCTCCGACTCTAATCAGCACACCGCGTCACACCGAGGTCAGGCCAGCCTAATCTTCATTGCCGAGCACAAAGGTTGCACCTTCAATGCGGTGGGTGTAGGTGTCGATCCGATACCGCGATCACGGGTATCGCCGACAGCGGGAAGGCAATACCATGACCGACGCAGAACCCTGGAGAGGAATCGTGACCGAACCCCGTTGGCTCGACGATCTCGAAACGCGTGCGTGGCTCGGCTTCGTCTTCACCCGTGATCTCATCGCCGCCGCCGTCGGCCGCGACTCGCTGCGCGCCTCGAATCTCACCTACGTCGAGTACACGGTTCTGGCCCGGCTGGCCGACGCCACCGACCACCGGCGCAGCTTCGCCGAACTGGCGTCGGTGCTGGAATGGTCGCAGAGCCGGCTCTCCCACCAGATCACCCGCATGGAGAAGCGCGGGCTGGTCGCCCGCGAGGCCATCCCCGACGATGCCCGCCGCACCGCCGCCGTACTCACCCCGAAGGGTGCGGAAGTGCTGGCCACCGCGGCTCCCGCCCATGTCGAGAGCGTGCGGCGGCATATGATCGACGTCCTCGACCGCGACCAGCTGGCCGCACTCGCCGACATCTACGACACGTTGCTCGCTCATCATCGCGCGCCGGACCCGGGCGTCGAGGCCTGCATCGACCACAGCGGCGCCCTGCCCCGCGAACCCAGTCCGCAGCCGGGCTGATGGGGTGGCCGAGCACACACCTCCGCGACATGTTTCGATTGTTCGCCAGCGGGTATCGAGTGAGACTAGGCTCGACTGCGGCTTCTCGACGGCAGCCACGCGCGAGCGACCCCGACGAACCGACCTCCCTTAGGAAAGGGGCACGAGTTTTCATGTCCGACGTGTCCATCGGCCTCTCTCCGGATTCGATACCGGCGGGTCCGGTCGAGAATCTGCTGCCGCAACTGGTCGAACATCTGCGCCAGAATCGCACTGAGCTACGTGAGGAATGGGCACGTCGTATCGGGGATGCCGCACTGCTGACCGCGATGACCCCGGAGGAGATCTTCTCCGAGGCCACCTCCATCTACGACAACTACGTCGAGGCGCTGCAGACCGGTAGCGTCGAGGCGCTGCAGGCCTACGCCCGCGACCTGTCCGAACGCATCATCCCGCGAGGCGTCGAAACCGACGAGGTCGTCGGCATCGTGCTGCTGCTGCGAGATGTGCTCGCGCGCAGCCTGTTCGAGAAGTACCAGTCCGACTTCGAACTGCTCAAGCGGGTGCTCGACGCCTACGAGCCCGCGGCCAACCGGATCGCCAACACCGTGGCCATCTCGTTCGTGCAGGAGCGCGAGCGCGTCATCCGCCAGCAGCAGGAAGCCATCCGCGAGCTGTCGACGCCGGTGCTGCAGGTGCGTGAGCAGCTGCTGATTCTGCCGATCATCGGCGTGCTGGACAGCCAGCGCGCCCGGCAGCTCACCGAACAGCTCCTGCGCGCGATCCGCGCCAACCGCGCCAAGGTGGTCGTCATCGACATCACCGGTGTCCCGATGATCGACTCCACGGTCGCCAACCACCTGGTGCAGACCGTCGACGCGTCGAATCTGATGGGTGCCAACGTCATCATCACCGGCCTCTCGTCGGAGATCGCGCTCGCGCTGGTCACCATCGGCCTCGATCTGACGAAGATGAACGCGGTCGGTGACCTACAGGGTGGTATCGAGGAGGCCGAGCGATTGCTCGGCTACGAGATCTCGAGACTCACCGACCGCGACGGACGGTAGTCAAGGCGTCTCATGCCGGTACCCATTCTGAAGCAGGGCACCTACCTGATCGCGTCCGTGCAATCGGCTCTCACCGACGCCGATACCGAACGCCTGCAGGACGACTTGATGACCTACGTCAGCAAGTACCGTGCCCAGGGAATCATCGTCGACGTCACGGCCATCGACGTCATGGACTCCTTCGCCGCGCGCTCCCTGCGTACCATCGCGCACATGACCAAGCTGCGGGGGGCGGAGACGGTGATCGTCGGTCTGCAGCCCGAAGTGGCGTTCGCGATGGTCCAGCTGGGTCTGACCTTCGAAGGCATGCACACGGCTCTGGACCTCGAGGAGGGGCTGGCCTGGCTCAACAGACAGCTGCCCAACGGCCGGCGAAGCGGTCGGTGATCGTGGCCTCCGACAACGTGGTGATAGCGGTGAAGGTGTCGGGCGACATCGTGACCGCGCGACAGGCAGGGCGGGAGCTGGCTACCGAGCTGGGTTTCACGTTGACCGACATCACCATGATTTCCACGGCCATCTCCGAAATCGCCCGCAATATCACGAGTTACGCCGGAACCGGTGAGATCCGGGTCGCGGTGCAGGAGCGCGACGGCCGCCGGGCACTGGTCGTGCAGGCCCAGGACCAGGGGCCGGGTATCCGGGACATCCCCCGGGCGCTGGAGGACGGCTACTCCACCGGCCGCGGACTCGGGCTGGGATTACCCGGCGCGCGACGGCTGATGGACGGATTGATCGTGGAGTCGGCGCCCGGACAGGGAACGCTGGTGGAGATGTGGAAGTGGGTACCCACCGGTGCATGAGGACGGATCCGTCGGCACTGTCGAATGGGCGGTGGCGGGCCGCGCACTGCCGGGACAGCGCGTCTCCGGTGATCGGTCGGTCGTACTCGACGCCGGCGACGGTTCGGTGCTGTTCGCGGTGCTCGACGGGCTGGGGCACGGGGCCGCGGCCGCCGACGCCGCCGACCGGGCCGCGCAGGTCCTCGCCGACAATCGCGCCGAACCGCTCGACGTGCTGATGGTGCTGTGTCATCGCGCGATGGCCGACACCCGGGGTGCCGCGGTCTCGCTGGTGCTGTTCACCGGCGACGACGAACTGCAGTGGCTCGGGGTCGGCAACGTCGAATCCCGGGTGGTCGCCATCGGCCCCGGCAAACCCGCGGTGCGGGCGACAGCGCTGCTGACCGGGGGCATCGTCGGCTATCTGCTGCCGCCGAATCTGCAGACCCAGACCGTGGCGATCCGGCCCGGCGACGTGCTGGTGATGTCGACCGACGGCATCGTCAGCGATTTCGTCGACACCCTGGATCTGGCGCGGCCGACCACCGATATCGCCGACGACATCCTGCGCCATCACGTCAAGGACACCGACGACGCGCTGGTGCTGGCCGCGCGCCACCGCGGTCCGATCGCGGGTGCGTCGTGAGCCGGCCGAGCCGGCCGACGAGCGCACCACGGGTGCGGCCATGAGCGCGGTGCTGGCCGCATTCCGCGAAGCGTATGCGAATGCGCTTCGGCTGCACATGGATTCACCCACCCAGAACACCCTCGCCGAAGGGTACGAACTCGGTCGGCGCGCACTCGTCGAGGGCGTGAGCATTCTGGATCTGACCGAGCACCACTTCCGGCTGCTCGACGAACAAGGTCTGATCGCCGGCCCCGCGGCCCAGCACCTCGACGGTGATGCCGCGCAGCGCGCGCAGGCGGCGCTGGAATTCCTGCTGCAGACTCTCGCCGCGCTCGATGTCGCGACCCGCGGATTTCTCGACAGCACCCGCAGCTACGAATTGCAGCGGTTGCGGGCCGAGGATCTCGAGGGCCGCGATGCCTTCCGCACCGCACTGGTGGAGTCGCTGCAGGACGGCTTCTTCGTCGCCGCCGACGACGGAACCATCACCGAGGTCAACTCGTCCTTCGGCGCGCTGACCGGATACGGGCCCGACTCCGCCCCCTATCCACTGCCGCATCCGTGGACCGACGACGATTCCGCGGCGGACCATCCTGCGCTGGGCACCGAGGCCGCGCGCTTCGTGATGCCGGCGCGCCACCGCGACGGGCGGCGGGTGTGGCTGGCGGTCAGCACCAACTCGTTGCGCAATCCGGAAGACGACGAGCGACTCTTCGTGGGCACCATCCGCGATGTGACCGCCGAACACGACGCACAGGCCCGCGACCAGGCGGTCTCGCGGCTGGCCACCGCCGTCGGCGCCGCCACCACGGTCGCTGAAGTGCTGTCGGTGGGTCTCGAGGAACTGCGCCGGGCCATCGGCGCGGAAACCGCCGTGGTGTCGATGTGGGCGAATCGCCAGACCGCGCCGGAGTTGTACGTCTCGGGCCCGGTGGCCGGCGGCGACGCCGTCTCCCGGCAGGTGATCGACGCGCGGGCGCGGGCGCTGCTGGACCGGACCCGGATGCGGCCGCATCGCGCCATGTTCGCCATCCCCGAGGGCGCGGCGAGTTCCGAGGGCATCGTGGCGCCGCTGGGCGAAACCGGCGATGCCGCACTGTGGGTGCGCTTCGCCGCGCCGCGGGCGATCAGTTCCGGTGACTGGGCGCTGTTCTCACTGCTCGTCGGCCATCTCAGCCTGGCGGTGCAGCGCGCTCGCAACTTCGATCAGGCGCGCTCGACCTCGCTGACGCTGCAGCGCGCCATGCTGGGTCCGATCGAACTGCCGCCCGGTTTCGCGGTGCACTACGAACCGGCGCTGCCCCCGCTCGAGATCGGCGGCGACTGGTACGACGTGGTGCAGTTGCGCGACGGCACCCTGGGCATCGTGGTCGGCGACTGCGTCGGCCGCGGTCTGTCCGCGGCGGTGGTGATGGGCCAATTGCGCACCGCCGCACAGGCTTTGCTGCTGCGTGGCGCCGGGCCAGCTCAGTTGCTGGCCGAACTGGACGCGGTGGCCGCCCGCATTCCCGGCGCCATGTGCACGACGGTCTGCGCCGCCATCCTCGATCCGGTGCGCGGCCTGGTGCGGTACTCGAGCGCCGGGCATATGCCGCCCGTGCTGGCGGCGCCCGGTCACACCGGCCGGCTGCTCGAAGGCGGCCGCGCGGTACCGCTGGCCACCTTCGACATCCCGAACCGGCCCGAGGCGACCACCGCGCTCGAACCCGGCTCGACGCTGGTGTTGTTCACCGACGGCCTGGTCGAGCAGCGCGGCATCGATATCGACATCCGGTTCGACCAGATCGCCGACGAATTGTCCGGCGCCGCATCGCAACTGCCGCGCGAGGTGGCCGACGCGGTGCTGTCGCGGCTGCGCCCCGACGCGGGCTACGACGACGATATCGCGATGGTGGTCTACCGCCAGCCGCCCCGGCCACTGCACCTGGACATACCCGCCGAACCCGCACGGCTCTCGGGTGCGCGCCGCGCGCTGACGTCGTGGCTGTCCGCAGCCGCCGTCGGTCACGACCTCGCCGCCGATCTGGTCGCCGCCGCCAACGAGGCCTGCACCAACAGCATCGAGCACGCCTATCCCCCGGGCACCTCCGGCCACGTGACAGTCACCGCCGCCCATGTGCGCGGCGCGGTCTGCCTGGAGATCGTCGATTCCGGGGCGTGGCGGCCGCAGCCCGAGGATCCGGGCACCCGCGGACGCGGCCTGTCGATGATGCGCGCTCTCGCCGACGACGTGGAGATCGAGCAGACCGAGTCGGGCACGCGAGTGCGGCTGACCGCGAAATTGCCCCTGGTGACGTTCTCGGCAGCGAGCAGGGTCTGAGCAGGCCGGTCCGCGAACCGTACGGTCGTGGCCGACCAGCCCCGCGTCGACCCTTCGGTGCCCGATCAGCGCATGGACCGCACCGCGTTCCGCGTCTCGATACCGAGCAGGCCGAGGGCGAAATCCGCGTACTCGGTGGCGATCTGCTCAGGAGTGGCGGGCCCTTCGAGCCGGAACCATTGCGGCAGTGACGTACACATCGTGGCGATGGCGCGCCCGGCCACCCGCGCGTGGGCGGCGGTCAGGTTCGCCTCCGCCAGCGCGGTATCGATGTCCTCGTCGAGGCGATACTGAATCTCGTTGCGGGAGGCGGCGATTCGACGGCGATTGTCCGGTGTGAGGCTGCGCATCTCGCTGGCACCGATGAAGGCCAGCTCGCGGCGATGGGTGTGGAACAGGGCGAGAGCCTCGACCACGCGGATCAGCCGCTCGCGGCCACCGATCGCCTCGCCGCGCGCCGCCCGTGTGCGCCAATGCAATTCGTCCATGGTGAGGTCGAGGGCGCGGACGAGAAGCTCCTGTTTGTCCCGGTAGCGGTGATAGACGCCGGGCACACTCATTCCGGCGCGGTGGGCGATCGACCGCATGGTGGCGCCGTGATATCCGGTCTCGACGAAGGAATCGATCGCGGCGGCCAAGACGGGATCGATGTCCAGCGGCGGGAACTCACGCCAGGCGCGAGGCGCATCCGTTTCGGAAACGCCGGCCGTGCGAACACGCGGGCGTGGCGGCGGCGCGGGAGTTTCGCCGATCAGCCACGCGACGGTGGTGCCGAGCGCCGCGGCCAGGGCGCGCAGCCGGGCGATCGAGACGCCCGTCTTGTCGTTCTCG
Source organism: Nocardia sp. 852002-20019_SCH5090214 (assembly GCF_001665865.1). NCBI lineage: Bacteria > Bacillati > Actinomycetota > Actinomycetes > Mycobacteriales > Nocardiaceae > Nocardia > Nocardia sp. 852002-20019_SCH5090214. The sequence continues at coordinate 12,582 of NZ_LZMK01000433.1, forward strand.
ACGGCGCTGAGTGTGGCCGGACTGACGCCGATCCGTTCCGCTGTCGCGCGCAACGAGAGCCCGGCAGCGGTTCTCGCCTGCCGCACCCGGCTGCCCACACCCTGTCGATCTCGCTCGGCACTATCCATGATGTTCAGGATAACTGAACAGCGCCAGCGGGCTCAGAACACCGAATTGACAGGCTTTATCGTGTCATGCGAGTCTGCATGACAGGTGATTGCCGAGCGATCGTTCGGCGACTGAGATCGAGGAGTGGACCGTGGCGATCGAGCTGTCCCTGCCGCCCGAGGTACACGAGCTGGCCGAACGTACCCGCGCCTTCATCCGCGACCGGGTGCTGCCGCTCGAGGATGCGCACGACGGCGACATCACCGCCGCCGGTGGCGACACCTTCCGCGTCGAACTACAGAAGGCCGCCCGCGAGGCGGGTGTGTTCGCGCCGCACGCGCCGATCGAATACGGCGGCCACGGCCTCGGGATGTCGGACCGCGCACCCGTCTTCGAGGAGGCCGGCTATTCGCTGTTCGGCCCGACGGCGCTGAATATCGCCGCCCCCGACGAGGGCAATGTGCACATGCTCGCGCATATCGCGAACCCCGAGCAGAAGCAGCAGTACCTCGCGCCGCTCGCGCACGGCGACGTGCGCTCCGCCTTCGCGATGACCGAACCGGCGCCCGGCGCGGGCTCCGATCCGTCCGCGCTGGCCACCCGCGCGGTCCGCGCCGACGGCGGATGGCGGATCAACGGCCGCAAATGGTTCATCACCGGCGCCGACGGCGCGGGCTTCTTCATCATCATGGCCCGCACCTCGGGAGAGCCGGGCCAACGCGGCGGCGCGACCATGTTCCTGGCGCCGGCCGAGACTCCCGGCATCCGGGTCGGACGCCATCTCGACACACTGGATCGGTCGATGGTCGGCGGGCACTGCGAGGTGTTCTTCGAGGATCTGCTGGTTCCCGAGGAGGCCGTCCTCGGCGAGGTAGACCGCGGCTTCGAATACGCTCAGGTCCGCCTCGGCCCGGCCCGCATGACGCATGTGATGCGCTGGCTCGGCGCCGCCCGCCGCGGACACGACGTCGCGGTAACGCACGTGGCCCGGCGCGAGGGCTTCGGCTCGCGACTGGGTGATCTCGGCATGGTACAGAAGATGATCGCCGACAACGAGATCGATATCGCCGCCACCCGCGCACTGCTCACCCGCGCGTGCTGGGAACTCGACCGCGGCGAACCGGCCGCCAACGCCACCTCGATCGCGAAAACCTTTGCGGCCGAGGCCATTTTCCGGATCGTCGACCGCAGTATGCAGATGTGCGGCGGTCTCGGCGTGTCGGGTGATCTCCCGCTGGCGCGGCTCTCGCGTGAGGTGCGTCCCTTCCGCATCTACGACGGACCATCCGAGGTCCACCGGTGGGCTATCGCGAAACGTGCGGTCGGCGCCGCGAAGCGGGCATTGCGAGCAGCCGAATGAGCCTGCCCGGAATGGATGTCGCCGCGCTCGACCGGTTCCTGCGCGAGCAGGGCGTCGACGTGCGCGGTGAGCTGCGTGTGGAGCTGATCAGCGGCGGCCGTTCGAATCTGACCTTCGTCGCCGCCGACGAGGCGTCGCGGTGGGTGGTGCGCCGCCCGCCGGTCGCGGGCCTCACCCCGTCCGCGCACGATATGGCCCGCGAGTTCACGGTGACCCACGCCCTGCGCGAATCGGCTGTGCCCGTGGCGAAGACGGTCGCCTTCGACGCCGACGGCGCCACACTCGGCGCGCCCATGACCGTCGTGGAATTCGTCGACGGCACCGTCATCCGCGATCAGGACGACCTCGCCGCCCTCACCGACACCCAGATCGACGCCGCCGTCGACGAGCTGGTGCGTGTACTGGCCGAGCTGCACGCCGTGGATCCGAACGCGGTCGGACTCGAGAAATTCGGTCGCCCGGACGGATTCGTCACCCGGCAGGTGAATCTGTGGGCCTCGCAGTGGGAACGGGTGAAGACCCGCGAACTTCCCGACGTCGCGGCCCTGCACACCGCGCTGGCCGCGGCGGTGCCCGGCCGGTCGGCGGCCTCGATCGTGCACGGCGACTTCCGCATCGACAACACCATTCTCGATGTGCGCGATCCCGGTCGGGTCCGCACCGTCGTCGACTGGGAGCTGTCCACCCTCGGCGATCCGCTGACCGATGTGGCGTTGATGTGCGTGTACCGGGCGCCGATCTTCGATCTGGTGCTCGGTTCGCCGGCCGCGTGGACCAGCGACCGTATGCCCGGCGCCGACGATCTCGCCCAGGCCTATGCCCTCGCGTCGGGCCGCGATCTCGGGGACTGGGGCTTCTATCTCGCCCTGGCCAATTTCAAGCTCGGCGTCATCGGCGAAGGCATCACCCACCGCGCGCTGCGGGGCTCGGACGCCGGCTCCGCCGCCGAACGCGCGGCCGAGGCGACACCGGAATTCATGGCCGCCGGCCTGCGCGCACTGAAAGGAGTCCGGAAGTGACCGGAAATCGGAAGTCCGCCCTGATCAGCGGGGCGTCCCGCGGTATCGGGCTCGGCATCGCGAACAGGCTTGCCGAACAAGGCTATTCGCTCACCGTCACCGCGCGTGACGCCTCGCGCCTCGACGAGGTTGCCGCGCAGCTGCGGGCGGCCGGCGCCACCGACGTCGTCGCCGTGGCCGCCGATATGTCCGACACCGACGGCGTCGAGCGGGTGCTGGCCGAGCATGCGCACCGATTCGGCACCCTGTCGGCGCTGATTCTCAACGCGGGGGTCGGCACCGCCGGTCCGGTCGCCGACACGTCCATGCGGCGCTTCGACAAAACCCTCGCGGTCAATCTGCGTGCGCCGCTGCAACTCATCCAGGGCGCGTTGCCGATGCTGCGCGCCGCCGCCGCGGCCGCGCCCGACCGCGGCGCGAAAGTGATTGCGCTGTCGTCGATCACGGGTGTCTATGCCGAAGCCGGACTCGCCGTCTACGGCGCGGCCAAGGCGGCACTCATCTCCCTGATCGCCACCCTCAACGCCGAGGAATCGGGTAACGGTATCAGCGCTACCACCCTCGCCCCCGGCTATGTCGACACCGATATGAGCGCGTGGATCCACGACCGCATCCCGCCGGAGCGGATGCTCGCTGTCAGCGACATCGTCGAAATGGTCGATGCCCTGCTGCGGTTGTCGTCGCGAGCGGTGGTCCCGAACATCGTTGTGTCCCGCGCGGGAAGCGACGCCTACCGCGCATAGCGACCTCGCTGCCGCCGGATTCCGGTCCGGCGGCAGAATCCGCGACTGCGGGTGGAAATCTTCGATATCGGCGCGGTCGTCTACTTTCTACGCAAGGTGATCTGGATCGTTCCGGATCACCTCGCTAGTTCGCCAAGAATTAGCTGCGGCTGCCTCCGTAAATCTCGACATTCCGGCGAGCAACGCGCCGACGATCGCTCTTGGAAGTGGGCACTCACTTCGGCTCAGGGGCGGACATGATGCGGCGATGTAGATGACCTCATCGCCCCACTCGCGGAAACACGAACGACATCAAGATCATCCGAAAACCCGCGACGACGTCGTCGAATCCCCCGTCGTACCCAGCAAACAGCACCGGACGAGCGTGCCTGTCAACCCCCGGACACGGGTTTGCCCGCCTCAGCGTTCGGGAAATACCTTCTGAGTTTGCTAGGTATTCGCGGGTCTGTCCGCGAGAGGTACAGCGGCGGAACGACCCGGCGGGCGGGCATCAGCTCGCCGGTGGTTCCGATTGCGGACGACGCGAGGAGGACTGCCATGAGTTTTCTGGCCCTCGGCTTTCTGCGCACGGAGGTGTCCCACCTGCACCAGGAGTGGGATGCGGCGCAGATCCGTTGTCTGGCACGACGTTTGGGTTACACACTGTCGGAAACGGTCGCCTTCGGCGATCGCACCGACAATCCGGTCCAGTTCCTGATCGGCGCGGCGATCATTCACGATGCCGAAGCGGTGATCGTGCCCAGCGTCGAGCACTTTCCCGACGGCATCGTGCCCGCCGAACTCGTCGAGGTCACCGATGTGATCACCGTCAGGCCCGAGCGCACCTACGCGCGCTGGCCCCTCGGGGAGACGCCCGGCGCCGGCGGTGCGAACTGACTCGTCACGACCGCTTGCGCCGCACCAGCCAGACCGCGGCCACCGCGCCCGCCGCCGTCACGCCGATCGCCGGTAGCGGGATCTGCTTGACGACCTGCGCGGCCCGGTCCGCATTGTCCTGAGCGGACCGGGCACCGCGGTGCAGCCGCTCGCGGGTGCGACCGGGCACGTCGAGCTTGTCGCTCAGCGCCTGCACCGTTCGGCCCAGTTCCTCGCGCGTCAGATCCCGGTCGTAACGCAACGCTTCCGGATCGGAAGGGATGTTCATCGCCGAGTCCTCTCCTTGATGACGGCAACATCTTCCCGGACATTCGCGGCGGCATCCTCCGGTATCGGCGGACTCCCCTTGCGGATGCTCGTCCGCCCGAGGAGACCGAGGACGCCGGCGACCACGGCCAGCGCGCCGGCCACGATCAACGCGGCCGCCCATGCGGGCAACACCAGCGCCAGACCCAAGATCGCCGCCGCGACCAGCGCGCCGATGACCGCGAGCCCCAGCACGGCGGCGGCACCGACGAGTCCGGCGCCGGCTCCCAGCCGTTTGGCCTTGCCCTGCGCCTCGACGACGGCGAGTTTCGCCTCCTCACGGACCAGCCGGCTCAGTTGCTCCGTGGTGGTGCCGACCAATTCGGCCACCGACGCCGTCTCCGGCGCTCGGCCGTTCTCGATATGCGCCATGACCAACCACTCCTCCGGGCGCCGATCGAATCGGGCGACCTCGCTCCGCCCGCGAGCGAACCGCCTCTCCGGTTGTGCTCGCGATACCCGGGAAATCCGCGATAACACCTCCGGCGGGGCGCACGGGCGCGGGATTCCGCGTGCGTCGCACGGTTAACTCCTTGCGCCGGAAAGCAATTGCCCGGCCGGAGAGAGCCTCGGGTACCCAGCAGGTAGATTGACAACCGTGACCAATACTTCCGGAGACGCGTATCCCCTCGCCGACGCGATGACCACCTCGGTCAGCGTGCACGACGATGCGACCGTGCTCACGGTGGCCGGCGAGGTCGACCTGGCGACCGCTCCCGCACTGGAGAGTGCGATCGAGGCGACCCTCGGCGGTAAACCCGCGGCGCTGATCATCGACCTGTTGCAGGTGAGTTTCCTGGCCTCGGCCGGTATGGCCGCGCTGGTGGCCGCTCATCAGCGGGCCGGCTCCGCCACGAGCATCGTCCTGGTCGCCGAGGGACCGGCCACCAGCAGACAGCTCAAACTGACCAATCTCGATCAGGTATTCGCCCTGCACCCCACCCTCGACGCCGCGCTCGCGGCGCTGCACCAGGGCTGATCCGGAGACCGAGTGCCCAGGGACCGAGCGCCCAGGGACCGAGCGGCCAGGGCCGGCAGCCCGGAAGCGGACTGCCGGCCACGCCGGTCAGACCAGCTCGCGCAGCTGTTCGATCAGCTTCACCCGTTCCGGCGCGGTCGCGGCGAGCGGAACCACGTTCAGCACCGTGACCCCGGCCTCCCGGAACGCCGCCACCCGCTCCTTGACGAAGCCCGCCGAACCGATCAGCGAGATGTCGCGCACCAGATCGTCGGGCACGACCTTGGCGGCCTCGTCCTTCTTCCCGGCCAGATACAGCTCCTGGATGCGGTCGGCCTCGGCGCCGTAACCGTACTGAGTGGCCAACGAGTGGTAGAAGTTCTTGCTCTTGGCGCCCATCCCGCCGATGTAGAGGGCCAGATGCGGTTTGACGAACTCCCGCAGCGGCTCCACGTTGTCGCCGATCGCCAGCGCCGGTCCGGCATAGACGTCGAGGTCGCCGAGTTCCGGATCCCGTTTGGCCTTTCCGGCCGCCAGCGCTTCACCCCACACGTCGCCGGCCTTCTCCGGTAGGAAGAAGATCGGCTGCCAGCCCTCGGCCAGTTCGGCGGCCAACTGCACGTTCTTCGGGCCGAGCGCGGCCAGCAGCACCGGGATACGGTCGCGCACCGGGTGGTTGATCAGCTTCAGCGGCTTGCCCAGTCCGGTGCCGCGTTCGGCGGGCAGCGGGATCGTGTAGTACTTGCCCTGGTATTCCAGGCGTTCGCGCCGCCACACCTTGCGGCAGATCTCCACGACCTCGCGGGTGCGGCCGATCGGCGCGTCGTAGGGCACACCGTGGAACCCCTCGATGACCTGCGGTCCGGAGGCGCCCAGACCAAGCACGTAGCGGCCGTCGGAGACGTAGTCCAGACCCGCGGCGGTCATCGCGGTGAGCGTGGGCGTGCGGGTGTAGAGCTGCAGAATGCCCGAGGCCAGCTGCACCCGCTCGGTCTTGGCCGCCAGATATCCCAATCCGCTCACCGCGTCGTAGGAGTAGGCCTCGGGCACGAAGACGATGTCCAGGCCGGCCCGTTCCAGATCGGCGACCTCGGCCGCGACCTCTTTGAAGCCCCCCGCATAGTTGATGCCCAACCCGATTCGCATCGTATGCAACTCCGTTCATATGCAACCAGTTGCAGTAAGATTATCGCACTGCACCACCCGTCACAAACCGCGATCCGCCGCCGCGGCCGGGGTGGCCTCGGGCTCCATCCTGCACACCGCCCGTACGCCGTCCGCGACAGGGCGGTGCGGCCCGGTCGATGATCGGGCGCGCGGCCCGGTACGGTTATCGGCGTACCGCACGCCGATTCCTCGAAACGGGAGGCCCCGCAGCATGTCTCAGGACACCGCGTCGTCGCCGGACACCACGACGTTCGGAGAGTCGACGATCGGCCGCTACCTGGACGATCTCGCCGCCAAGATCCCCGCGCCCGGCGGCGGTGCGGTCGCGGCGCTGCACGCCGCCCAGGGAGCCGCCCTGGTGGCGATGGTGGCCCGCTACACCACCCGCGCCAAGGACGCCGACAACCGCCCGGCGATCGATCGGATCATCGCGGCGGCCGACGCCGCCCGTGAGCGCGCGCTGGCCCTTGCCGACGCCGACGCCACCGCCTTCACCGCGGTCGGCGCCGCCTACAAGCTGCCCAAGGACACCGACGAGCAGGTCGCGGCCCGCAAGGAGGCGATCGCCTCGGCACTGCTACAGGCCGCGCGGGTGCCCGCCGCAGTGGTCACCGAAGCCGACGAGGTGCTCTCACTGGCCGCGGATCTGCTGCCGATCGGCAATCCGAACGTGGTCACCGACATCGGCGCCGCCGCCGACGCCGCGCGGGCCGCGGCCGCCAGTTCACAGTTGAATATCGCCATCAACGTCGGCTCGCTCGGCGACCACGAGACCGAGGAGTTCGCACCCGCGCTGCAGCGCATCGAGGAGATCTTCGCTCGTGCGGATGCACTGCACACGGACGTTCTCGCTGCCGTCGTCGGCTGATCGCATTACCACACCCCTCGGCTAAACCTCGGTTTGCCACACCGTAACTGTCGTTACGAAGCGAAAACTATTCCGGCGACCATGATCATCCGGAACTAGGATCGAGGTCCTGATCCACACACCACCTGAGGGGGTGGAGCCATGAGGACCATGATGCGTCATGTATTCCTGGCGACAGTCATAGCAGTACTGGCCGCAGTCACCACGGGCACAGCGGCAGCGGTGCTGGTAACACCACAAACCACATCCGTGGCCTCGATTTCACCGAGCAACGGCGCCGTCGTCGGAATCGCCCATCCGGTCACCGTCCGGTTCACCGCACCCGTCACCGATCGCGCCCGCGCCGAACGATCCGTGCACGTCGGCGACCGGGCCGGGACGTTCTCCTGGGCCGACGACAAGGAACTGGTCTGGAACTCCACCGGATACCTGCCGGCCGATGCGCGATTCACCGTGACCGCCGGCAACGTTCGATCCGAATTCCGGACCGACGGCGGGACCAGTGCCGATGCCGACATGTCGGCGCATACGTTCACCGTGTTCATTCCCGGGCAGGCGCCACGGGTCATGCCCGCCTCGATGGGTAAGCCCGGACGCGAGACTCCGGTGGGCACCTTCCCCGTGATGGAGAAGGACCGCACCATCATCTTCGACTCCCGCACCATCGGTATTCCGCTCGACGATCCGGAGGGCTACTACCTGACCGGCGAGTTCGCCGAACGGCTCACCTCGGGCGGCGTCTTCGTACATTCGGCGCCGTGGTCGGTCGGGCAGCAGGGTAATTCGAATGTCAGCCACGGCTGCATCAACCTGGCCCCCGCCGATGCCGAGTGGTACTACGACAACGTGAGTGTGGGCGATCCGGTGACCACCCACTGGTGATCAGCGTGCCGCTTCGGCCGCCTCCACGACGTGCCGCATCAGTAGCGCGGTGGTGACGGGTCCGACACCACCGGGAACCGGACTCAGTGCGGCCGCCCGGCCCTCGACCGAAGCGGCGTCCACATCGCCGACGATGCCACCGTCGGGTCCCTCGTTGGTACCCACGTCGATGACCACAGCGCCCTCGCGCACGTGGTCGCCACCGATCAGCCCGGCCCGCCCGGCCGCCGCGACCACGATATCGGCGGCCGAGGTGACCGCCGGCAGGTCCGTGGTGCGCGAATGGCACACCGTCACCGTGGCATTCTCGGCCAGCAGCAGCTGTGCCAGAGGTTTGCCCACCACATTCGACCGGCCGACGACCGCGACGTGCCGGCCCGCCATCGCGATGTCGTGATGTTTGGCCAGCTCCACCACCGCCTGTGAGGTGGCGGGCGGGAATCCGGGCAGTCCGGCGGCGAGCAGTCCCAGCGACAGCGGGCTGACGCCGTCGACATCCTTGGCTGCGGCGATGGCCGAGCTGACGTCGTTGAGTTCCACGCCCGCGGGCAGCGGCGTCTGCAACATCACCGCGTGCACCGCCGGGTCCTCGCTGAGCTTCGCCAGCGCCTCGCGAATCTCCGCGGCACTCGCTTGCGCTCCGAGATCGGTTGTCTCACAGTCGATTCCGAGTCGTCCGGCCGCGCGCTGCAACGAGTTGACATACCACCCGCTGGCCGGATCGTCGTTGGCCACCACCAGCACCAGGCGGGGGGCGGCCCCGCCTTCGGCCAGTGCGGCGGCGCGGTTCTTCGTCTCGGCGTTGAGGTCGGCTGCGAGTTGTTTGCCGGTCAGCGGTATGGTGTCCACCCGGCCACCCTATCGGGCCGCGTACCAGCGCCCACGGCCGCGCCGATGGCGCCGATGAGATTGCGGGCCCCCTGGGCCATGCCGGGGTCGATGGCCGCCAGCCGGTTGAACGCGGCTTCGCGAGTGAGCAGATCGCCGGTGTAGTCCGACCAGATACCCTGCAGGGCCAGCGCCTGCGCGTCGTCGGGTGTGGCGTCCAGCAGCGAGCGCAGGTCGGCCAGACCCGCGGCGTCGTTGCCGTTGACGAAGTTCTCCTGAGCCGAGTTGTAGAGCGGCGCCGGTCCGTCGGCGGCCGTGGCCGTCGTGGTGAGTGGTCCGGCCAGCAGCGCGGCCGCCGAGGCCGCGACGAGAAGATGTTTGACACGTCTGGCGATGTTCACTGCAGTCGACACCTTTCCGGGCGAGCAGTCCCAGCGACAGCGGGCTGACGCCGTCGACATCCTTG
>NZ_LZMK01000434.1:0-526 GCF_001665865.1 Nocardia sp. 852002-20019_SCH5090214
GGGGATCGGTCGCCGCTGAAAGCTTTGCGGCGCCACCTGATCTGCTACGGCATCGACCCCACCGATGTCGCCGCGGTTGAAGCCACCCACGCCCATCCGCAGCGGCGGTGGCTGTATGTGGGTGTGCTGGTCGAGGCCGGTGCCTACCTGCCGGTGAAACTGGTCTCGGCCGGCGCCGGTCTCGGACACGGCCTGAACGCGCTGTCGTGGCGGGAAGCTCGTGCCCTGCGCCGCGCCCGCGCGGTCGAGGTTACGACCGCGCAGTGGCAGGACCGGATGGTCGAGGTCATCGACGGCTGGACCGCACACATCCCCGGGGACGCGCGATGAGCCTCACATCGACGGTCTTCTTCGCCGGATACGGGGGCGATTACCTCGGCTGGCGGGCGGTGCCCGGTCTCACGGGCCGGATCGCGGCCAACCACAACCCGGTCTGTGTGGCGGTGCACGAGCTGAATTTCCCCACGGTGGAACATCTTCCGCCCGGCGACGTCAGGGAGATCGATCTGACGCGGCTGCCCGCGAC
>NZ_LZMK01000435.1:0-665 GCF_001665865.1 Nocardia sp. 852002-20019_SCH5090214
CTCGACGGCCCTGCCCGACGCTGGGCGGCGCTGGCTGGCGGCCTCGACGATCGCCTCCCCCACGACCCGTATTGGCCCGTGCTCGCCGAACGCCTGGACGCCGCACACCACGGTGGCCTAGACGTCGACCAGGCACTCCACGCCGCGATGGACCGGCCGCTGCCGGATGAGCAGCCCGCGGCCGCGCTGCGGTGGCGGCTCACCGAGCAACTCGACGCCCACCACGACATCGGTCGCGCCGATCAGCCCGAGGCGGACGCACCTGCTCCTGATCCGGACGATAACGATCCGCCTGGCGCTGATCTCGCTGCCTGACAACCACTCGGCCTACGGAGTATTCGCCCGTAGCCCAGTGGCAAGCCCTCCCCGCTGAGGGGAGGGCGCGGCAGCCCTTCGAGACCGCACATCCGCAGCTTCGTGTTCCTACAGGCCGAGGTCGTAACCGGGGTCGGCGCCGGGGAATTCGGTGCCAGGCAGATCGAGGTCGCCCAGATCCGGGGCGGCAGTGAGGTCGCTGGTCCAGTCGAGCAGGCCGGCGGCGGCGAGGAGGTCGTCGGTCTCACCGCCGCTCGAATGCTTAGGTGCCGGCTCGGGCTGATCGGCGCGACCGATGTCGTGGTGGGCGTCGAGTTGCTCGGTGAGCCGCCACCGCAGCGCGGCGTTGG
>NZ_LZMK01000436.1:0-560 GCF_001665865.1 Nocardia sp. 852002-20019_SCH5090214
AGCCCGGCACGCAGATGGGCCGCTACGGCGTGCGTCACGGCCAGTACGTCTACCGGTGCCCGTCGAAGGCGTGCCGGGCTTCTTCCACGACTGGATCGCGTCCACGACCTGCTCGCAGCTCGGGCACCATGCCTTCGGGCGCAGCCACTTGTCCCAATCCGGGCGCCGCCCCAGCGATTTGAGCCAGTACGCGATGTAGAGCCGGTCGCGGGACTGCGGCACCGGCAGGCAGGTGCGCGGCAGCACGTGCGCGGAATTCAGGGCGATGACCCGGGTCTCGTAACCGAGGTCCTGGATCTCGCGCAGCCACCGATGCCGGTCGTCCCACTTCCAGCACTGCACGACGTTTTCCATCACCCCGGCCAGCACCGGCTTGCCGCGCGCGGCCATCGCACGCAGATACCGGGGAATCTGCTCGACCAGCGCGCGGCTGCGCCCGGACGCCGGATCCTCGACGATGCCGAGTTCCTCGTCGAACCGGTACTGGTTGCTCTGGTCGAAGTAGCGTTTCTGTCCCTTCGCGTCCGTCCATTCCGGGCACGCCGGGCTCGCCCAGAACA
>NZ_LZMK01000437.1:0-7922 GCF_001665865.1 Nocardia sp. 852002-20019_SCH5090214
TACGCACAAGGAGTTTGCGTATACGAAGGGCGAGAAAGATCAAACTCGCTGGTCAGCGCGCCGAAGTCGTCTTGTCCGTATACGTATCTTCGTATACGCTGAGCGATGTAAGGACGCTATTGCCGCCGGTCGAGGGCTTGCTGACGATCGACACGCGCGGCATCACGGGACAAGAAGGTGTGCGCAATGAGATTCCGCCCTACGGCTCTCGCGTGGATCGACCCCGATGTAACCGTCGCGCCAGACTGGGATCGTGCCCAGGTCCAGCGCCTGGCGAGGCATCTGGGCTATGCCCTCATTTGGCCGGCGAGCTCGTTGCTGCCGTTGCCTGATCAGGTCCGCACGGCCGACGTCGATGCGGTGATCGTCCCTTCGGCAAGCCACCTGGACCCGCTAACCCTCAACAGCCTCATGGGCTTAGCTGATGTCGAGGCCGTCCTACCTCGACTGTCATTCGCTCGATGGCCGATGCAGCAGAGTGGGCGGCGGGGGTGAACGCCGTGGAAACCCTCGGACTGCTTCTCGTGGTCCTGCCTCTGTCGGTCGTGGTGTATTGCGTGGTGACGTACTGGCCGGAGCGCCGTCCCTCGGATCGTCGGACGAAGCGGGCTGAATTGGAGGTTGTCGATTCGGATACAGATTCGAATACATGAATATTTCGCGCGATAACCAGCCCGAATACGAATTTACGTATACGAAGTGCGCTACACTAGTTTCCGGTCCTACGTGCTAGTGATTTTCGAATTGAAGGGAATGAGCCTCATGGCGGAACCTGCCTACGTTTCCATCGCAGGCGAGTATGCTCGCCGAATTCGCGGCGGAGAATTGCCGCCCGGAACTCAACTGCCGAGCTATTCGGAAATCGCGGCGCGCAACAATGTCTCCGACATCGTGGTGCGGAAGGCACTCGAGCTCCTTCAGAGTCAAGGGCTCGTCCGGTCTGTGCGCAGGCGCGGAGTGTTCGTATCGGATCGGCCGAACCTGATCCGGATCTCGCCCGAACGTCAGATGGAGGACCCGGAAGTGACGTTCGCGAACGAGTCGGACAGCACGGTTCAGATCGACCGGTCAACTGAGAAGATTCCAGCCACAGAAGCATTGGCCGATGCTCTCGGCGTAGCAGTCGGCGAGGAGATCACCCACGTTGTCACTCGTGCCAGCGAAGATGGCCGGCCTATCTCCGTGTCGGACAGCTACCAACCTGTCGACGTAGCGGACACATCCGACGCTGCCACACTCGAGGAAACAGTGGCGGACAGCATCCCGGTGCCGTCACACGCGGAGTGGTTGAAGACCACCCCCGGCGACCTCGTGAAGACCGTCCACCAGCGCTACATCACCGCGACAGGACGAGTAATCATGGTCTCGGATGTGTCCTATCCGAGGGATCGCTATTACGCATTTGTTTTCCGCATGAATTTGAAGCCGGAATTTGAAGCGGCTACCGAGCACTAAAGCGCTACACAACCGCTGGTCATCCGAATATGGATGACCAGCGGTTTTCTTCTATTTCCGGATCCAGCCCTGAGCCTGATCGGCGAGATTCCACCAAGAGACAAAATTCGAATCCTCTGATTCGATCTTCCATCGCGCGTTCAGCGCATCGAAAAAGGCTTCATCGCCGGTCTTTCCGCCTTTCGGCTCACCGATGTAGACCAACCGGCGGCCGTCGTTCGCCTCGAAGGCTGCCAGCGCATCCGACGCCATCGTGTTGCGCCATCCAGGCGGCCAGCACAGGAACAGAACCTCATCGGCACTGCCGACCGACCGCGCAGCGAACTGCCCGAGATCACCAACGCTCAGCCAGACATCCGCTTGGCCTTCGGCCTGAGTGAACGACGGATTGTCGGATCGGTCCGGCGGTTCCGAGTCATACGCCGCAACGTCAAGACCCGTGCTCGCCAGTTGCGCAGCCCAATAGCCGCGGCCGGCTCCGAGCTCGACTACCGAACGCCCATTGCAGAATTGATGCATCCAAGCCACGGTCTCCGGCGACGGAATCGCGTAGGCGTAGGTGGCCTGCAAGATGGTTTGCGCGAAGCCCAGTCGCGCGCTTCCTCGAGGCCGGCCACCGTCCACGACCCGGCGCCCTTGATGCTCGGACACCGATGGCGCCACGATGTCCCAGTATGGGTTCGCGCTGATCGACGGCCCGCCCGTCATGTAGTGCACGAGTCGCAAATCGAACGCGGCATCGGCCCGGTCGTCTCCCGTCCCCGGCAGCATCGGCGCGGTGCCGAGGTACTCCGCCACCTTCGGATACTCGGCCCGAAGACGCTGTTCGTCCCCCAACAATCCGGCCAGTTCTTCACGACGGTCCGCCGTCAGCGCAAGCTCAGCCATGCTCCAAGTCTGTCCGCGCACAGGCTGTTTCGGCGAGCAAATGCACTCACCTGCATGGGTCGTTGCCGAATTTGGCTATAGAGGATCAAGGGCGGCGCTGGCGCGCCGCCGAGCGGCGCCGCCACGCGGCGCCGCGCAACGCTCGCTGAAAGGACGTCGCTCGCGGCGCGTCGGGCGCGTCGGCGCCGCTCTGGCGACGTGGAGGAACGCTGACTTTTGCCCTCTGACCACCTTCATCAACGAGGCAGTGCTGGGCGCGCCGTCTGCCGTCCCCGACTGACCTCCCGCAGCCGGGCCCGAATCGGCCGGCATCCAGCCCGGTCGACCGCTCGTGTCGCCTTGCCGAATCGACTCCCATCCGATCATCCCGTCGTGTTGCGGGAGCAGGCGCGACCTTCGAGCTGCATGCCCCCGCTCGCGGTTCGTCGGCGTTGGCCCCGCCTTCCAGCCTCAAGGGTGCGTCCGCGTCAGTTTCGCCGATATGCATCAACCCCGGAGCCTCTATGCGCGAAGGGCAATCCTCACTGTCGACCTGGCTATATGACTGAATGACTGACGGTCGCTGCCGATCATCAGAGCCAAAGTACGCGAAGCTCCAGCACTACCGAACACAGCGTCGTAGCAGCCACCTTATCCAGGTAACTGCATGCCCCATTTCTGTACGCATCTCTAGTTCTGTCGGCAAGCTGGAGATCGGCTCAGACCGAGTGGACATCTCGCGGAAGGGCTGCTCATTCTTCTCTTCCTCGGTACTCTCAATGCATGAATCAGCGTCGGGTCGGACCCGGAACGAACTACCTAGGGGACGTATATCGCATCCTTGCTGAGATCGATCATTCTTCGCGAAGCAACACAAAGTATTCACACTTAGAGTCGGTCATTGCAGGAATATTGCAGCTGGAACCAAAAGATGTGTACATCGCGCACGTATCGAAGTCTGGAAATGTCAGCGTGCGGTTCGGCCAGTCACCGAGAGCGCAGAATGCGAAAATTTTGATCGCAACAACGACTGAGAACGGGGATCCTGACGAGATCACCCAAGCGGTCATGCGATATAAGGTCAAGAATAGTCTTGATGCTGAAGGTCTCGTCTTCTTCGAATACGATACAGGTCTTTGGACTTTATACTCTGCCGTGGTCGAATCCCGGCCGACGCCACCAATAACAATTCCCCTACTTGTCGAGAACTTCGACGACATCAAGCTCGCGCTCGTTACGGAAGAGCCACCGCCTATCGATGAAAAAATGTCGACGGCGGGGCAAACAAAGGTTCGCTTCGTCGTAATCGAACGATACGGACAGCTGCCCGAAGGCCCGTTTCCGTTAGTAGTTCTCGAGCGCGACAATTGGGATGACTATGGTTTTAGAACCCTTTTCAGGGTGCGCATATATTCCACCCCGCATCAGTACGTAGATGCCGGCACTGTAAAGGTACTGCGGAAAGGCCAAGAAGGCGACGCGACGCGGATGCCTGAAGGTGTATTTGCCACACTAAGTGACGAATACGCATCTTTAGGGCAAAGTTATTCATACTATGAAGAATTACATAAGCTTGAAGGTGGAGGTCTGGGAAAGGCGATCCTTCGTGGGCTGCGCGATGTCGTTCTAACGTCATCCATTAGGGACAATTTCGAGACCGAGCCAGGGTTTCAGCGTTCACTAATGCGAATGGGAACTGCAGAACGCGCTCTAGAAGATGCCCCCGCACTATTTAGAGCTCGTAAAAAACAAGCATCACAGAGCGACCACGGCTTAAAGTTCAAATTTTTGACAAACACAGGCGGCAACAATTTCACAGTAGACTTTGAGTTCAACCGATCGGAATGGCTTCCGGATCGTATTAACGCAATTATCGGCTACAACGGCACTGGCAAGACGCAACTCTTAGCGAACCTGGCGTTTGTTGCCCTAGGGGATCGATGGCAGCGTGAGTCTAGGTCGGATGCGTACGGGTATATCGACAGCGCGGATACCGTACGATTCAGTTCCGTCATCGCTATCTCGTACAGTGCATTCGATACGTTCAGGCTACCTAGGTCGGATTCTTCGGTCCTTGAAACGCAGGAGGACCAGGGCGTATTTGGATACTCCTACTTCGGTTTACGCGCGGCGTATACCTACGATGATGACCCGTTCCTAGAAGGACCTGCAACATGGAGTTTGAAGAGCACCAATGATATAACAGAAGAATTTGCCAGCGCACTGGAAGAAGCTCGGCGACGAGATAAACGTCCGATATTGAGCCATGCCTTACATGCTCTCGGTGCCGACCCATCTTTTGGTCGCATTGGAATCAATATCGGTGACGTTGTGTCGCAGTACACATGGGAATTCAGACACCGTTTCGACGCCCTTAGCACCGGGCATAAGATAGTGATAAATATCCTCGTGCAGATTGTGGCGGGCGCCCAGCCGGGATCTTTAATTCTCATCGATGAGCCAGAGTCTCATCTACACCCCTCCCTTCTGGCGGCTTTTCTAAAAGCGCTAAATATCATTCTCGTACATTACGAATCTTACGCGATTCTGACCACCCATTCACCGGTGATTGTCCAAGAAATACCACGCCGCTATGTTCGAGTGTTAAAGCGGATGGGTAGTCAGACGCGGGTAGAGGAGCCAACCGAAGAGACGTTTGGAGCCAATATCGGCACCTTGACTCGCAGCGTGTTCAATCTCGATAGCAGTCAAGCTGATTTTCACTCAGTGCTTGAAAGGCTGGCATCGGAAATGTCGATCGCCGCTATCGATGATTTGTTTGATGGGGAGATGAGCGACCAGGCGAGGGCATACGTCATGGCGCTGAAAAGAGGGGGCGTAAGTAGCTAGTGTTCACTTTTCCAGCTCCGGTACGCGACTGTCAGAATGATTACGATACTGCGTGTAGGGTTAGGCGAAAGAGTTCCAAGTCCGCATTGCGGAATCTTCGTCCACACGTTTTAGAACGTTATTTGGGCTACAACCAATTCGCGCACAACCCAACCGTTTTGGAATTCACTAAGGACGACGCCAAGATCCTTCGCGACAACTACGAACTCACCTACGACGGTGGCTCATTGTTCTCGCTACGTGAACAGCTATTCGAGGGCGCCACGGGAGGGCTTTGTGGTATGTGTGGCGCGGCACAGGCTGGTACGCTTGACCATTATTTGCCTCGTGAAATGTACCCGGAGTTGAGCATTCTCGCGCCAAATCTAATTCCTGCATGCGATATGTGCAACAGGAAGAAATCTACTATTGTCGGAGATAACGATTCGGGAAGGTTTGCTCATCCATATATCGATGACCTGAGTGACTTGGATGGAATAGTTGTATGCGAATTCGAACTGGTCGAAGAAATGCTGATACCTCGGTTTTCCATCAACGAACACCTGCCGGATGATGTACGCCGAGTCGCATACTTTCACTTTGACAAGCTCGACCTCGCCGGACGGTATGGGGCAAGTGCGGCGGTGGAAATCCTCGAGAATAGTGGTCTATATCGGGAATATTATGAGATCGGTGGGGCGCAAGCTGTATCTTCTGAAGCTTCACGAAAGGTAAAGAGCTTACTGCGAAAATTTAGTGCCATATATTGGAAGGTCGCCCTCTATCAAGGAATAGAGAGGAGCGAGTTGTTCTGTAATGGCGGGTTCGAACGGATCTCCGCATAGGCAGTTGTTGGAGTGTTGTCGTACGTGTGTCGCATGTTGTGCAGGGATCGGGATCTCCGAGACAGGGCCCGGTGGAGCTTGGTTGTCCAGACGGGCCGATCAGGCGGTTGGGAGTTCAGTCAGATAGCGCGCTCCTTCGTGCCCGGTACGCAGTGAGTACGCAGCTCCGCCCGGCGGTGCCCCATTGAGCCAACGTTACGAACCCAAATCTCCACGTCAGGCACACGGAGTCATTGCCAGCCAACCAACACAAACGCCACGAACGGTGTTCATCATCAACGTAGTGATCTACTGTCTGCCAGGGTCACCGCGGTCACCCAAAGCCCTGCGCGTCACTACGGTGTCACAGGTGAGGGCGAGGCCCATCGGACTCGGACATGAATCGTCGTTACTTTGACCGCACAAACGTCCGCGTACATCGGCGTACCGACTCAGATGTCGCAAGACCGTCCAAGGCGGAATCCGTTGCCTAGCACGCACTCTGAACGTTCCCAGCGGACAACTATGTACACACGAACCCATCAGAAGGTTGGGAGTTCGAGTCTCTCCGGGCGCGCAGTGGAACGGCCCCTCACTTGATGACAAGTGAGGGGCCGTTTCGTAGTCGCATCACGGTGGGGGGTGTCCCATCATGGATTCGTAAACCCATGCGGCCGCGTCGGATTCGGCGGCGAATCGGCCTCGGACGTCGTACTCACCGCGTTCGAAGACGCCGACTTCCCAGTCGCCGCCGGATCCCGGTCGCAGGAACCAGAAGTCGGTCGGCAGCGGGTCGTGGGTATGAACGCCGGCGATCTGGAACCACTGCGGAGGCTTTCCGGCGGCGAGCAGCGCGGCGGCCAATTGCCTGCGATCCATATCAACCAGGGATCTCTTCGACCAGGTAGTGGTTGTCGAGCAGCCATTGGACGGTCGCTTTTCCGCCGGGGTACGGCTGGAAACTGGTATCCAGAACATATTGGGTACCGAGTCCGGGCTGCTCGAACCATGGCTGGGCCGGCCCGGCCTCCACTTGGAACGGCGCGAGTACGCAGTAGACGTGATAATCGCTTTGCGTAGTGCCCCCGGGCGAGTTGAGGTTCTGCGGTGGTATCGCGCGCCCGCCGTACGACTCGCCCTCTTGTGCCAGGAACTTTCCACTCGGAGCACCGAATCGGTCGATACGCTTGCCGGGCTGCAACACCTCCGGGTGTGCCGCCGTACGGCCGTCGATGATCAGGAATCCGTCATCGGGTGGATATATCCACATGGAATTGTCCGGAGTGCGGTACTTCGCAATGAACTGGGCCTCGGTGAGGTTCCCGAAGCGCTGATATCCCGTCAGCAACGGACCCACAGGTGGATCCTGCGGCAACGGGTCGGGCCCCAGATATTCCTGCCCGTCGTAGTAGTTGGTCGTCTTCGGCACTGTGGGCGGCGTACCGGGATGGCAGGGCGACGCCGAGAGGGATCCGGAGCCGGAACCGGATCCCGAGTCCGGTAGCGCCTGCGCCGTGATCGGAGGCCCGATCAGCAGAAGTAGCGATGCGAGAAAAGCGGTGAGGACAGACCGGTGACGCAAAGTACCTCCCTGGATTAGAAAGTAGCTGCGGTGCGCCGAGCATACGGAGCCGCCGCGATTTCACCCTGATCCGCGAGGGCGTGTCGCGCGTGTTGTCCCTACGCCTCTGGCCTGCACGAACGAATGTGGCGAGCACCGGGTGAGGGATCCGATCTACCCTGGCCGGGTGGGAGATCGCGCGTGGGAGATCGTGCGCCCGCGCGAGGCCGCGGACGGGCTTGCGATGCTCGGGTATCGCGATCGTGCCGGTGCCGGATTGGAGCTTCGGGTGGCGGTGATTCCGGCGGTGACCGTGGCGGTCGACTTCGGCGGGGGCGGACTCGTCGTGGAGACGACGGAGGGGGGGGGGGGGAGCGGCGGGCTGG
>NZ_LZMK01000438.1:0-11232 GCF_001665865.1 Nocardia sp. 852002-20019_SCH5090214
GTGGAGCTAAGGGGAATCGAACCCCTGACCTTCTCGGTGACGGTGGGGTGGACTACTTCGGGCAACTGTGGACTGTCAAGTGTGTGCGGGAATGTCGTCCTGAACAGGGAAGATGTCAATTCTTGACAACGGAGGACGATTGGAGACGCTGGTCGATATCGCTCACGGCGAGTGAATTAGTTGGGACTTAGTTGGAAGAGAGGAGGCCCGTCGCCACGGTGTGTCGTACCGGCGACACGCGGATGATTTTCGGCACGAGCTAACTGTCGGCTGTCAGTGACTATCGGCCAATCTTCGACTCAGTTGGGGTCGCGCCGTTGAGGTGAATGCTGCGGTCGAGAGCTCCGGTTTGCGATCCGCGAGGACGTTCCGTCGGTCTCGCTCGGCGGTGCTGAGTTCCCGGATCGAACTCGATACTTGACAAGAACCTGATCTGTCGGCAACTGGTAGCACTCGACTGGCCGCCGCAACCACGAACCGATCCGATCCTCGTGGACCTGATCGCCAGCAACCGACGGCGCAGTGCGGACACATCGGGAAACGCACCATGAGGCATCGGCCGCTGCGCTGCCCAGAGAAAACCGATGGTGATGTGTCGGTGGGGCGCAGCACAATTCGGACATGACAAATTCGAGTACTGGATCTCGGCGGCTTACGATCCCGTCCGGTGTGCCCCAGACGAAGTTCGTCCGTTACGCCCGAGCAGTGTCGTCGGACTACACGCACCTTTTCCCGACCACACCTGCGACTCGCCCGCTCGTCGTCGGCATCGATTTGCGTACGCTCGGCGCGACGGCGACGGACTACCCGGAACTGCTGACGATCCTGCGTCGAGACGTGGTCACTCCGAAGCTGATTCTCCGACGCGACGACGATCCACAGCTCGCGAAACCATGGCTGCGCGCATGCGAGATCGACGAGATCCACACCCTGTCCTGGACCGACCAGCAAAGCGCGGCGCGGATGGCAGACGCGCTTGAGTTCACCGTCAGCACCACCTGCGGTGGACAGAAGACAGGATGGCGGAAATGCCACCTGTTCGACATCTATCCCGTGCTGGACGCAAACGCTGCTGCAACCGCTGATCTTAGCTCGACGGAGCGAATCGACGCGGCCGTGCTCGCCGCTGCGGGATACGGACTAGGTGCCGACGTCATCGTTTCACTCGCATCAACCGTCGGCCGCGCCGATGTCGCAGATAACGACATCGTCACCACAGTCACTCCCGATGACTTGCAGGCCGTATTCGGCCATTACCTGCGCATGACCGGAAACCGGAAAATCGCCGAAATTCGGTCCGGGAACGTCGTCAGCACGATGCAACCCCCGTCGATGACGGAGCTTTACAACATCGGGGTCGCGGCGCTGGTCCCGTTCCTCGACACGCTCCGTCTGACTGCACTTATGCTCGGCAAGATGGAAGCGGTCGCCGAAATAGAGTCGCTGTTCACACGACTGCGTCGAGCGGCCCGCGCGCTGGACGAAGTACTCGCCGCGCTTTCGCGAACCAACGGCCGCGACGCCATCCCGTCAGCCGATACGCTTGAGTTTGTCAGTGAAGCCTTCGACCGTGAACTGCTCTATCTGATCGCGGTTTTCGACACCTACGGTCGAATCTACCTCCGTTGGCTCGATCCATCATCAACCAGACAGCTACGCAAGTCACTGCATTCAGAGAAAACCCTCATCGACTATGTCGACCCCAACTATCCCGATCCGAGCACTGCAGGTCAGCTGCAGCGTATCCACGAACTACAGAGGTTCGCATTCACCTGCTCCGAGTTGCGCAACAGAATTCACGACACACTCCTGCCCACCGGCGCGTTCCAGAACCGTACCTACGGTGGCGCACAGGCAGTCGCGATCGACTTCACCTCGGCCGGTATTGAACTGACTCAGCAGCAGGTCGACCGGCTCGGCGTCTGGGAGGCAACAGCGGCCAATCAAGTCTTTATGCCGCCAACGGTTGTTGCTGATGTCGCTACCACGGCAGTCGAACTATTCACCGCGGCAGCCGAATACGTCGATGTCTTCTCAAGACTGATTCTCACTTCAATACCTGCCCAGGCACCCAATGCTGACGATCTGCTTGGCAAAGTCACCGACACCGGGACACCGATACCTTCCCCCCATCCTGTCGAGCAGCACTACCGTCGTATGTTCGGTTGGAGAGTCAACTAATCCCGAACTGCCAATCTCACCGGCGCAAATCTGGCAGAGACGTAGGTGTCCGGCGCGAGCCTGGACGACATATGGATCGACGACAAACGCGCTGGGTTGGCGATTCCACACCTCCTCCAGCGCTGACGCGTTGTGCGTGGTAGAGAGAATCGTCACCCAGCACCGATCGTTGGTCCCTCGGGCCAGTACTTCATGAGTTCGTCGGGCGTGTGTGGTGCCTGGTAGACAGCCGACAGGACCTGCTGCACCGGCGCGCCCGGGGTGTCTGCAAGGCGAGCGAACCAATCTATTCCGGCGGAGTAGGACCACATGTAGGACCGCAACAGGGTGTTCGCACCACGGTCAGTGAGCAGGTCGGCGATCTGCGCGTCGGTCCAGTAGGGCACATTGCGCCGAGCCCGCTCGGCGAGGTGGAGGATAGGCTCTCCCGCCGCTAGCGCGAGGTGTAGCTGGCCGCGGACGAGTTGGTGGTAGTGATCCAATCGCACTCGGGCGGTGAGGTTTTCGTCGTTGGGAGTGACGAATAGCGGCATCGCCTGGGCTAGGCCTTCGAACAAAACTTGATTTGGTGAGTGCACGGAGCACAGGCGGATCCAGGGAACGTCTTCTCGGGCGCAGCGTGCGGCGATGCTTGCGAATTGTAGTGCGTGGCCGAGGATTTCGTGGAGTGCGAATTGGCGGGCTACTACTTGTGTGAAGCGGGCGTTTCGGAGGTTGATTCGTAGTCGGGGTTTCTGGCCGGCGCCGTCGAGCCAGTAGCTCCAGTAGGCGTCGACGTCGACGGATTCGATGGTGAGGTCGTAGTCCGCGGTCGCTCCTGTTGCGGCGCGGACGCTTGGTTCGAGGTCGGCTGCGGCTTCGCGGATCGCGTCTGCGCTGACCGAGGCGTCGAGTGGTCCTTCGGCTTCCATCAAGTCGGTCAGCGTCTTGGGGCCCCAGTCGATGCCGAGTGCTGCGAGGCAGTGTTGTGCTCGCTCCAGGTGTTGCTGGAGGTATTCGTCCGACCATCCCTTGGGCACGCATCCTTGCGTGCGGCGAACGTATCGATCGAGGGAGTCGTGTTCACCGAGCAGTGCGGCGCAGTAGGCGATGTCTGCGTCGATTCTGGTCGCGAGGGCGGTGTCGCCGCCGGCTTCGGCTTCGGCCTTGAGTTCAGAGAGCCGTTGCAAGGCTTCGAGCCTGTTGTCGACTGCCGGGACGTCTGAGGTTATCGGCGAGCAGTCGTAGTCGATGACGGGGTGCGCGCCTCGTTCGATTTCGTATCGGTTCCAGGCTCGTAGAACGTGCTCGGCGGTGTCACGCAGTTGCCTGGTCACGATCGATCTCCCAACGTAGCGTCACCGATTCGTTCGGTCGCAGATAGTCTCTGGTCAGCGTGACCACGATGTCATCGCCGTCGTAGTCCCACAGTAGGTCCTCGGTCGCGCTGTTGATCAGGCCGTTCGGCTGTACTTGCTCGCCGGTGCAGGTGAGGAGTCGGTGTCGACCTGCTTGGCGCATCACGATGGTGAAGTGGCGGGTGTAGCGAAGGATGTCTTGCCGCCAGTAGAAGGCGTCGATGAATTGGCCGCCGGTGCACGTGTAGCTGATGACTCCCGTTTCACCTGGCTGGAATTGCGGGGGAGACCTGGCAGGAGAACTTGGCCATGGTCGGGCCCGCATTGTGTGTGCGGTCGATGGAGACTTGGCGGTGATCTCGGCGGAGGGGTTCGATGCATAGGCCGTTCGGCGCGGCGTGCTCAAACCAGAGTTGGCGGGCGACTCGGGTCAGTGGCTCGCCGGACATGTTGAACACGTCGTGGGTATAGACCAGTCGGGAGTTGCCGTCGCTGTCGATGTGGACTTCGATTCGCAGTTCCAGCTCCACGACGTTGCCGACCAAGCCGGCCAGCTGAACCGTCTCCGTCGGATTGAGCCGAAGAACCTGAGCGAGCGCTGCAAGCTTCTTGCCGATCCGCCTTGCATCCGGAGGAAGATCGGCTTCATCGAAATCGCCTACGGCATCGGGCAATTGCGGTGCGCCAGCGCTAACTGTCACCGGTGGACGCGCGGAGCCCCAACCCGTCACGCTGATGTCCCGCGCCTGCAAGGCCGCTGCGACGGAGTCGGCAAGCTGTCCTCGTCCGAAACTGTTGCGGAACAGCCGCTTCAAACGGCCGCCGACCATGTCGGTCGTTGAGAACAGATCTTCTGCAGTCCAGCCCGGGAACATGCTTTCCAGGACGCGGCAGTGATGGCCTCGCGGAACGCTGGTGAGGGTGCCGGCGAGCCATTTGTAGTACTGGCCCTTGGTTGGCGGGACGGCGGCATTTCTGTCCAATCCCAGTGCTGCGGCGTGCCGTTTGTACTCCGCTGAGAAGGCGGAGTGTTCATGCAAGTGCTGGTCTTGGAGAAGGACTTTGAGGGCGATGGTCATGGTCGAACCGCCTGACCTCCTGCACCGAGGGTGTGTGCGATACCCGAGGAATCGTACCGAGAACGCGACCAAAAGAGACTCGATGAGCCGAAACAGCTCACGCGGTGGGACGAAAGGCGACTGGAGCCCGGGCGACAGTGCCTGCATGGCCGAACAGCAGCAACCAATAGCAGTCGGCTTGGTCCGCGAGGACGTATCGGGACTGCGACTGCCGGAACATGTCGATAAGATTCGCCGCCACGCCGAGAAGATGAGCTACGCCTACATCTACACCGTGAGAGCGCCTGCGAACCTCGCCGATCCCGTCGCTTACGCGCTCGGAATCGCATCCGTGTCGAGCGCCGCTGCCCTGGTCGTCTACGACCTCGAGACTGTCGATCACACACCGAGTCGGGTGTGCGAGATTCTGGACCTCGAGACTGTCAGTCCGCCTGCGACCTGGGCGGTTTCCATGCCTCACATCGCTGGCCCAACGCATTCACACCCCGAACATCCGCTCACGGTCGAGTCAGCTCACATGATCATGCAGCAGCATCTGGCCTGTCGTGCCTTCGAATGCCCGCGGAAAGCCACCGCTTACAGCTGCCTCGTTCGCGCGGGCAAGATCGTCCCGCCGGTGGACAGTCCGCGTGAACGAGCTGCCGCACGGGGCTTGCCGTTCCGTCCACATCGCCAGGGCCGCGGTTCACTGCCTGAAGGCGTGAGTCTGATGACCCTGCTCGACGTCTTGGGCGGGCTCACCGATCTGGAAAGAGGGGCGGGCGCTTCGACCGTCACCGACCCGGTAACTGGTTGCACTGCCACGGGGAAGTTCTAGCAGGCTGTCATGACCTTTGCGGAACTGTTTGCAGCTCAAGATGATTCGCCTCTTCCGAACGAACCGGATGTGTTGCTTCGTGTCCGAATCAGCCTTTTGCGCGGGGAGGAATTGAGGTTCGTTGCCTGTGAGTCGGCGGCCCGCCGGTTCGCCGAGTACTGGGTCGCTTATCACCGGCCCGACACCGTCACGTTCGCACCACCGGATCGAACATGCCCGCGGCTCCCATGCGAGCGCCTGTGGGCACTCCCATAGCGCTGTTTCACCGGTGCCGAGACATTCACAAAATTCTGAAAACCTCAGGGAGGGAACATGTTCAATAAGACCGTCCTATACGAGCCCGAGGATATCGGTCGCGTGGTGCGGCTGGTGGTCGACGCTGTCAACGAATGCAACTTGCGCTGCCTGTACTGCCATCCCGGAGAGGTGTGGCGACAGCAGCAGTTGCCGCTGCCTGCCGTGTGGTCGGCGATGGAAGCCGCCGAGGCGGCCGGCGTGCTCGAAGTCGTGCTCACCGGTGGTGAGATCACCCTGCATCACAGCTTGCCGGGCATCCTCGCAGCCACACATCTGTTGCGCCGGACAGCGTCGACAGTGATCACCAATGCCACCCAGCTCTCCTCACCGATCATCGACGGCCTCGCGGCGTCGAACCTCACCCGCATCTGCACCAGCGTTGACGGAGCGACCAATGACGTCCACGGTTCCGCACGTGGCAAGAACCTTCCGAAAGTGTTGGAAGGCCTGCACGCGCTGAAACAGACAGGCAAGTCGATCACCGTCATAACTGTTGTTCACCAAGGCAATTGGCGTCAGGTAGTCGAGTTGAGTGCCTTCCTTGCCGTGAACGGGCTCGCGTCGCAGCATCATCTGTGCGCGCCGAGCTATTCAGGTCAGGCCCGGACACACTATCCACGGCTCGCCCTGCGAGAGGGCGAGTTTTATGCCGTGCAAGAGTCGGTGAATCGCCATCATCGAGAACTGGCGGCCGCGGGTCTGTATCTGACGTTCAATTCCATGTGGCCGGCGACCGGCGTACGGCCGTTGGCGACCAACCCCGGACGCACGATCACCTTGCAGCAGCTCTCCGAACAGGTCAAAGACACCCTCTGTAACATCCGCCCGAACGGTGAGTTCCGATTGCAGGCCGCCACCTGGGGCCGCGAAATGGTCGGCAACGCTGTCCTCGGCTCAGTGCACGCCCGGCCCACGGCCGAACTTCTCGCACATGCCGAAGCGCTGCTGGACGAGGGAGCCCCGCGCCAACTTCGACGAGAAGTGGAGGCACAGCACAAGTTTCAACTGGGTGCCACAGCGAGTCGAGACGCGACCGAACAGTTGATCGGCCGCATAGACGGACCCGCTCTCGAGGCCGATTTGATTCCTATCCGCAGCATCGACCAACACTGGCTGTTGGCCAATCCTGCCGATACCACCGAGATTGCCGCACAGATCAGTGCGAAACCAGGCGACTATCGCGTCGTGCGCCATCCCAGCGGCATCGTGTTGGCTTTCGACCGATCGCGATCGTTCGTCACGCTGCTGACTTCTGCCGAGTGGGCTGAGATCGTTGCCGCGACTCAGGTGATCTCATGACAAATACCGCGGTAGACAAGGCCTACCGGTTCCTCCGCAGCGATGACGAATTGGCTCGCCCGGTCACTGAAATATTCGACTATGCCCCCGCAGACACCGCGGCCGCGCTGGTCTGCCACCTCGCGGCCCCGCATACGCCAGCCAGGACGCTCGCCGACCACGTGGGCCTCGATATCGCTGCCGTTCGTGACATCTATCGGTTCGCGCGAACGCATTCTGGACTGCAGCAATTGGTCAGGTCGCTCTATTACCCGCATCGTTTGCGGTCCGCGTTCGCTGCGGCGACGGTGGCCGAATGGCTGCGGCGGCCCGAGGTTCCGCAGCGCATTCTGGCGCGTGAGCCGGTGCTGGCTGAGACGGTGGAGATCCATCCTACCCGCGGTACCTGCAACTATCGGTGCCGCATGTGCCTGTGGTCGGACCAGGCCGACCTCACCTACGCCACCAAGCAGCTTGATACTAGTGGCCTGATGACCGTCGAGGACTGGATCCGTGTACTCGACGAACTCGCCTCAGCCGGCGTGCGGCGACTCATTGTCTCCGGAGGCGGCGAGGCGTTGATCAACCCCGCTCTGCCCGACATTCTCGGCCGGGCAGCCGATCTCGGTTTCGAAATCCATGTCTACACCACAGGTTTCGCAGCCCGGCCAGGCTCCAGATTGTTCGCAGCGCTGTTGCGGTGCCACCGGATACGGTTCTCGGTCCATTCCTGCGACGCGGTCACCTACGACCACATCGCCGGGACACGTCCACGCCAACACGCCTTGGATCGAGTCGCTGCGAATCTCGGCGCTCTGCTCGATGAACGCCAAGGAGCCCCGGCGCTGGGCATCGGCATGGTGATCCAGCAGGCCAACCACGCACAGATCGAGGCGATGACCGACTTCGCCGAAACCCTCGGCGTCGACTGGCTCGACATCCGCAAAGACGAAGTCGATGTCACCGACGGTCTCGACCCCACCCAACTGCCGGTTGTTCGTGACCAGCTGAGGGCCGTGCGGACCCGGGCTGGTGGTGCGACCAGAATCGACATCGGCGACGAGCTGGTCGCGCTCGCCAACGGCCTGACGCCTGACCGATCACGCACCACGGAGTGTCTCGGTCGCTGGTTCCGCCCCACGATCGGAGCTTTCGGACACCTGACCCCCTGCGATCTGAAAGCCGAACCACGTTTCGCTGCAACAGGTTACGACCTCGGCAACGTCAAACGCACCCGCATCCTCGACGTTGTCGCCACCTCGAACGAGCGACGAATCAACGACGACTGCACCCAATGCATGCCCAGCTCACGCACCGGCAACGCGATCGTTCACAAACTTCTCGCCGACCTCCAAGCCGGGGTCGCCCTGGACGAACAGCCGTTCGTCTAGCGGCGCTTCATTCGCTCCAGCAGTGCGGTCCGCGCCACCGCCGCCGTCCCACGCACGACAAGCCCAGCCGCCACCATCGGTGCGAACACGATCCAGGGCGAGCCCTGGTGATAGTCGCAATAGAACCGCAGGGCGCTGCGGTGGTGGGAGCGAACCTTCCGGAACGGCGCGGACCGCATGCTGCCGCCCTCGCGGTGACGGATGTCAACCCTCGGATCGAGGACGACGCGCCACCCGCCGCGGTGCATGTCGAGGGCCATCTTGGTTTCCTCGAAGTAGAGGAAGTAGCGGTCGTCGAACCCACCGACTGCTTCGAACGCTTCGCGACGAAACAGCATGCAGCATCCCGAAATCCAGTCCACGTCACTGACTTCGGTGACAGGGGCACCGAAGT
The DNA here is from genome assembly GCF_001665865.1 of Nocardia sp. 852002-20019_SCH5090214. NCBI lineage: Bacteria > Bacillati > Actinomycetota > Actinomycetes > Mycobacteriales > Nocardiaceae > Nocardia > Nocardia sp. 852002-20019_SCH5090214. The sequence goes on from NZ_LZMK01000438.1 coordinate 8,775, forward strand.
AGCGACGCGTCGCCGGGTTGTTCGGCCAGATACCGCCCAGCAGTGCGTGTGCGATACCGACGGCCAGCGACGGGAAACGGCGCCCGCTGGGGTACGGCTGGCCGTCCAGGCGCAGGATGCGGGGACCGATCACGCCGATCCGGTCGTCGGTCTTCGCTGTGTCGATGAGCGCCGCGATCGACCCGGGTGTCAGCTTCGTGTCGGGGTTGGCGACCAGGATCCACTGCCCGTCGGTCGCGGCCGCGCCCTGATTGATCGCGGCTGCCAGCCCGACGTTGCGAGTGTTACGGATAACACGGCCGCCGAATTCTTCGACGATCTCGGCGCTGCGGTCGGTGGAGACATTGTCGATGCCCACCACGTCGACGGTGTATGGCTCCACTGCCGCGGGCAGGGTCTCGAGGAATCCGGGAAGGTCTTCTGCACTCTGGTAGGTGACCAGGGCCAAGCCGACAGTCTTGTCATCCGAGCTGGGCATGCCGGCGAACATATCACTTGAGCCTTGACACGCCGGAGCGTGAGATCGCGGTGCTGGCTCGGATGCAGAGCCCGTGGGGGACTTATTCCGCTAGGAAGCGCGAGCTACAGGCCGAGGTCGGTGGCGGGTGGTCGAGCCGATTCAGTGAAAAGCGAGGGCTCATGGCGGTGATCCTCACCGTTCGGGTCGGTTTCATAGTTGAGGTTGGCGGTGTCGTATGGCAGCGCGGAGGCGACCGCGGCGTCGATGGCGGAACCGGCCGAGGAGACGACGCTGTTGTCGTCAGGTTCGCTGACCGAGGTCTGCGCATCCTCTATCGGGGCGCGATCAGAAATGTCGAGGCGGTGCCAGAGGGCGGCGGCGGGCATGTCGTCGGGGAGTGGGCGTTGGTTGGCTGCGGTGGTGAGGAGGGTTTCGATGTCGTGGCCGGCGTCGGCGGCGGTGTCGAGGTGCTGGGCGAGGACCGGCCACCAGGGGTCGGTGGTCAGACGCGTGTCGACGCGTTTGGCGAGCGCGGCCCAGGTGTGGGTGGCGGTGTGCAGGTCGCCGAGGGTGTCGGTGGTGCGGGTGTCGAGATGCTGTTGGTGGTGGCGTTCTGCTGCCGGGTAGCGGCGGGGTCCGGTGGGTCGCAGGTCGGTGTCGGGAATGTGGTGGGCGGCTCGCCATATCGCGAGTTGTGCTGTGAGGTCACGATTTTCGAGCAGCGTCCGCGCCCATGGGGGTGCTGTCGCTGGTGTCCATGTTTCGGCGTCCGTGTTGATTTGGGCGACGAGTGTGGTGATGATGCGGGCGCGTGCGTATAGCTGTTGAGTGACATCGTCGTCGGTGAGTTCGGTGGGGATTGCGCGAGTCCAGGGAAGTGGCCTGGCGCTGGTGGAGTGTGTGCCGGTGGTGTCGAGGCGCCAGTCGAGGACGGCGGCCGGGTCGTGTGCGGTGTCGAGTTCTCGTTCGCTGGCGGCTTGTCGGAGCGCGCGGACGGGATCGTGGCCGGTGATGGCGAGGGTGGCGAGATGTTGGCGCAGGACTGGGTAGGCGGGTGCGTCGGTGAGGCCGGGTAGCAGGTGTTCGGCGGCGTGATCGAGCTGGTCGAGAGCGTCGGGGCCGAGGGTGTTTTCGACGGCTAGGCCGATGGCGTCGCGGTAGGTGTCGATGGCGTGGCCGAGCCGTTTGTAGGGATTGAGGGTGTCGCGGAGGTCGGCGTGGGCGCTGGTGTGGGTGGCGTCACGGGCCAGGATGCGTTGCAGGACTTCGGTGCTGGTGCGGGGCAGGATGGCGAGTTCGGTCCAAGGGGAGTGCTCGTTGGCGTCGGTGGTGGTGGGGATGTAGGCGTGGTTGGTGTGGATGCCGCGGGTCATGGCGACGTAGAACTGGTTGCGTGATTCGTTGCCGGTGAGTGCGGTGTGGCAGGTGTCGACGGTGATGCCTTGGGCGGAGTCGATGGTCATCGCGTAGCCGAGGCGCACGTGTTCGGCGACGTAGTCGGCGGGCAGCACGGTGGTGGCGCCGGGTTGTCGGCCGGTGCTCAAGTGCGTGGCCGTGAGGCTGCCGTCGGGGTGCACGACGGTAACTGTCCAGCGGTAACCGTTACGAACCCAATCGCTCCCACCGAGGCGCAGGCGCGGGTTGTTGCGTTGGGTACAGATGACATCTCCGATCGAAGCGCACTGTCCATCGGCTACAACGACTTCCGGGCCCGCGGGTGTGGGGGTGCGGGTGAGTCGGTCGGTGCGGGCGCGTGTGTTGAGTTCGGTGACGAGGTCGTGGGTGGGGGCGAGCATAAGGGTGTCGCGCCCGGCGTGGTGGTCGGCGAACCATGCCATGTAGGTCTTGTCGGTGATGGCGGCCGGGGTGCCGGAGTGGATGCGCTGGTGGTCGAGGTAGTAGCCGAGACCGGCGGGGTCGCCGTCGCGTAGGGCGAGGCTGGCGGCGGCTTCGTGGGGGTCGGCGAAGCGGACGACGTCGGTCATGGTGACGGTGTTG